>JBGSTI010000352.1:0-9956 GCA_041736605.1 Sphingomonadaceae bacterium | reverse complement strand
GGTGTGAGCCGTGAGGCGCGCGCTATGGTGGCGTCGTCTATCCTATAGTCGCCAATAGCATTAAGCGGGCGTGGGCTGGATCTGGTGCTCGATCATATCCGCGATGGTCATCCGGTGCCGGGCCTGCCGCGCACGGTGCTGCGTCTGTTGCGATTCGGCCAACCGATTCGGGCGCTGCGCCTGGCATCTGCGTTGGTAGCCGCCTGATGTCTGCACTCTGATGTCCGTCCGCGTCGCCGCCTTATGGTCGATGGGTTCGCAATATACTGCGTTCATCATCCAGTTCACCACCAGCGTTCTGATATCGCGCCTGTTCCTGACGCCGGAAGAGGTCGGGCTGTTTTCTGTCGCGCTGGCGGCGACTCAGTTGCTGGCGGTGCTGCAAGAGTTCGGTCTTACCCGTTATATAGCGGGGCAGGAAAAGCTGGACCGCGATCATCTGCAAACCTGCGCCTCAGTGGCCTTGGTCTTTGCCTGGGGCGTTGCGGCCTTTGTGGCGCTGCTCGCCTGGCCGATGGCGCACCTATATGACAATCCCGACATCGTGCCGTTGATGCTGATTCTGGCTGCGTCTTATCTGTGCGTGCCGTTTTCGGTGGTGCCCAGCGCCGTTCTGACCCGGTCGATGGATTTCAAATCGCTGTTCCTGGTCAATGCCGGCAGCGCCCTGATCACCGGCGTGATTGCGCTGGGCCTTGCTTGGCTGGGCTTTTCCGCCGCAGCCCTTGCTTGGGCCGTGGTGGCGCAGGCGGTTACCAAGGCGCTGATTGCGCAATGGCGCCAAAGCGTGCCTTTGCCCTTTCCCATTCGCATGAAGGGCGCGCTGCCCGTGATGAAATTCGGATCCGCCGCATCGGTGCTCTATATCAGCGGGGCGATTGGCACCCGCTCCCCCGATCTGATCATCGGACGACTAATCACCATGGAAGCGGTGGGCCTGTTCAGCCGTGCGACGGCGTTGGCCGGACAATTGATGGTGCTGGTGGCAGGTGCCGTCGGCGGCGTATTCTATCCTGCCTTTGCCCGGATGCGCGATCGCGGTGAGGATCTGGCCCCAGCCTATTTGCGAATCACCGCCGCCTATACCGCGATTGTCTGGCCGACGATGATTGGCCTTGCCGTGGCATCACAGCCTTTGGTGCTGGCCATCTATGGTCCGCGCTGGTCCGATGTCGGGCCATTGCTGATGTGGATTGCAGTCAGCGAGATCTTTTTCATGATGCTGCCGATGACCATGGAACTGCCGATGCTGACCGGGCGGATGCGCAAGCTGCTGGTGCTCAACCTCACCGATACCGCTGCATCGATCAGCTTTCTGGCAGCGGGCGCCATCTGGGGCGTAGAGGCGGCGGCGCAATCGCGAATCGCCTATGGCGCGGTGTGGGTCATCATATATGCGCGCTTCTTGCAGGATATTGTCGGCTTTTCATGGGGCCGGATGCTGGTCATCTATGCCCAAAGCGCGGCGGTGACAGTGGCGGCGATGTTGCCTTTGGGATTGCTGTATATGTTTGTCGCCGGGCCGCATGATATGCCGTTCTGGCTGCTGGCATTAGGCGCGCTGGCGGGCATGGCCTGCTGGCTGCCTGCCTTGTGGCTGGTGCGGCACCCGGCGCGGGAGGAAATCGTCAAGACACTGGCACCGCTGACCGGGCGAATCATGCCGATGCTGGTGAAAGCAAAGCCGCTTTAAATGCACTCCTGCACTCCGGCGCAGGCCGGAGTGGTGGCGTGAAAAGTGGTGCCTTGCTATTAAACGCCACCGCTCCGGCCTCCGCCGGAGCACGCCTAAACTTTAGAGCCTGAACACACTATGCCAAGCATGGCCCAGCATCACCCGTGCCGTAAGCTCTCCAGTCAGCGCCAATGACGAATCGCGCTGGCCCTTGATTCGCCCGCGCGCCGTGGCCCATAGGCCGGTGGCGATCATCCGCCAGAACCAAGGCTTGGTGATGGGGGCGCGGACCCCGGCCAGCCGGTCACACGTCGCCAGATCGCGCCCCTCACGCTTGGCCCAGCGGCGGAAATAATCGGGGCTCAATCGCGCGGTTTGCATGATATGGCGGATTTCTAGATCAGGGCAATAATAGCCGGTCTTGCCATTGGCCATCAGCCAACCCCACAGCCAGCGATCCTCTGCCGTCGCCAAATCCGCCGGATAGGGGCCGCAAGCGGCAAATATCGCTGCCCGCAACGCGCAATTGCCCTGAGTCATCATGCCGACAAAGCCGGGACCAAAGCGACCGCGCACGGAACCATTGTCTATGATACCCAACACCCCGCCAAAGCCGGTTGGCAACCAATCGGGTGGCGGCGCATCCCATGCGGGAAGACAGGGGCCGCCGATAAAATCGGTCGCCGGATCAGCAAATTCGCGCGCAATCACTTGCAGCCATTGCGGCGAAACGTGCTCATCATCATCGAAAAAGGCAATGATTGGCGCGGTCGCTGCGGCGATCCCAGCATTGAGCGCATGTTGGCCGCCTGGCTTATCCTCGCGCACCGGCACGATCAGATGGGGATAGGCCTTTACCAGGTCGGCAACGACCACTGGCGTCGAATCGCGCGAAGCATTGTCGACAATAATCAGCCGCAGCGCGATGCCCGTGCGATCCGCCGCCAACAGCGATTCGACCGCGCCAAGCAACAGATCAGCGCGATTGTGCGTGCGCAGCACCACATCCACCGCAAGGGCAGACGGCGATACCGTAGCGGAAATCCCATCAATCGGCATAAACGGCTGTATCGTCCCAGATTTGCGTGCAAAGGCGCTTCATATCTATTGCCTTTAGCATTGAAGGATTTACGCCTTGCTAAGTGCCTTTGCCATGCTAGCCATAGGGGCATAATTGCAAAACAGGATGCCCCCAAACGTGACAGCCGAAACCACCCAGACCGCTGAAACCGGCGAGAGCCCCGTCATCGCGTCAGACAAACCCTCACCCTATGCCTGGTATGTGCTGGGCGTGTTGGTGTTCGTTTATGTCCTGAATTTTGTGGACCGGCAGATTCTTTCGATCCTGGCCAATGATATCAAGGCTGATCTGGACCTTACCGATGCCGATCTGGGCTTTCTATATGGCACCGCCTTTGCTGTGTTCTACGCGCTGTTCGGCATTCCCTTGGGCAAGCTTGCCGATAGCTGGCACCGGGTACGGTTGATGACGGTTGGCTTGGCCTTATGGTCGGCGATGACCGCGTTTTCGGGCTTCGCGCGCAACGGCACACAATTGACACTGGCGCGAATCGGCGTGGGCGTGGGGGAGGCAACCGCCAGCCCTTCGGCCTATTCGCTGATTTCAGACTATTTCCCCAAGCGGATGCGCGCCACGGCATTGGCCGTCTATTCATCGGGCCTGTATATCGGCGGTGGCATTTCGCTGTTGATCGGCGGCCTGATCGTCGAGAAATGGAACGGAGCCTATCCCGATGGCGGACCGATGGGTCTGGTTGGCTGGCAGGCGGCGTTCGTTGCGGTGGGCCTGCCTGGCCTGTTGCTGGCGCTGCTGGTCTTTACCTTGCGTGAGCCGGTGCGCGGCGGCGTTGACGGGGTGGTAACACCGCCCAGCGAAGCACCGTTTCGTGGCTTTGTAGACGAACTGATCGCGGTCATTCCGCCCTTTACCCTGATTGGCGCGATCAAGCGGGGACCGGCGGGGATTATCAGCAATCTGGGCGGCGCGGCGGTGATCGCCGCTGTCGCCTATGGCCTGTATCTGTTGACCGGCACCGGCCAGCAATGGGTGTTCATGGGCGTTGGCTATTATGCCGTGTATAGCTGGGCGACATCGCTGCGCTCGCGCGATCCGGCCATGTTCAAACTGATCTGGGGCAATCCAGCCTTTCTGTGCACCATATTGGGCTATGGCATGGTGGCTTTTGGCTCTTATGCCATGTCTTATTGGGCCGCGCCTTATGTTGAGCGTGTGTTTGAAGTGCCCAAGGCTGAATTGGGCTGGTGGATTGGCGGCCCCGGCGCGTTGGCCGGTTTCCTGGGCGTGATTCTGGGCGGTCGTCTGGCCGATCATCTGCGCGCCTCCAATCCCGCTGGTCGCATCCTTGTGGTGATGATGGGGCTGATCCTGCCGATCCCGTTCTTTATCTGGGCGGTAACGACTGACAGCGTCACCTTATTCTATATCCTCCACTTTGTGGCAGCGGTGTTCACCAGCTCGGCACTGGGCGCAGCGGCGGCGACATCACAGGATCTGGTGTTGCCCCGCATGCGCGGCACAGCCACGGCGACCTTCTTCCTGGCGACCACATTGGTCGGTCTGGCATTGGGGCCGTATCTGGCCGGGCATGTGTCGACTGAAACGGGCAGTCTGGCCACAGGCTTGCTGTCCACATTGGTGGTGGTGCCTATCGGCCTGGGCTTGCTAATTGCCGCCTATAAGCTGGTGCCCGCCGCCGAAGCGACATTGATTGAACGTGCGCGCGCCGCCGGGGAGCCGGTCTAACGGCTCTAACGTTCTACTGGCAAGGGTTGATAGGCCCGGAATACGCCGCAGGCGACCCGGGCGCCCTTGCCGTCAGTCAACGTGAAAGCAGCGCCATCGCTATCCAGCAGCGAATCAGCCTGCCCGGCAATCGAACCGCCTGCCATGCGCGCGGTCAGGTTGGCTTTGCCGTCGGGTCCGGCGATCAGTTGGGCTAAAGGCGGCGTATCGGCCTGCCACGGCTCACCAGCCGCAGCGAAATCCGGCGCGTCACATTGCCCGGCTTCGTGGATTGTCCCTTGATACGCGCCTGGCTTCAGGGCCATCGCGGTCAGATCAAGCAGCAATTCACCATTGCCTTGCGCCAGAATCGCTTCACCGATCTTGACGCCCTTGGCGTCGAGCAAAGTCGCCCGCGCCACTTGCGGCGGGCCGGGATCGACGGGATCGCTGCCCAGCAGGTCCGAACAACCCGATAGCAGCAAGGCCGCGCTGCCAAGGGCAAAACCCCTCAGCAACACGGCCCCGTTAAACACTCTATATATAGAGAGCATGGAAATCAGGTTCAGCGCCCGATGCTGCTATAGGTAAAGCCCGCGTTGATCACATCCTGCGGGTTATAGACATTGCGCAGATCGACCATCACCTTTTCGTTGACGATTCCGGCGAGACGCTTGAGGTCCAGCGCGCGGAAGGCATCCCATTCGGTGACAATGGCGATCGCGTCGGCACCGGCGGCTGCGTCATAGGCATCCTTGGCCATGGTCACGCCGGGCAGCATGTCTGCGGCCAATTCCATGCCTTCGGGATCATAAGCGACCACGTCTGCGCCTGCATCCTGCAACGCCTGAATGATCGACAGCGACGGTGCATCGCGCATATCATCGGTATTGGGCTTGAACGTCAGGCCCAGCACCGCGACTTTCTTGCCGCGTGCATTGCCGCCCATTGCTTCGATCACCTTGCGGCCCATGGCGCGCTTGCGCTGGTCATTGACCTGCACCACCGCCTCAACGATGCGCACCGGGCTGCCATTATCCTGCGCGGTTTTCAGCAGCGCCAGCGTGTCCTTGGGGAAGCACGAGCCACCATAGCCCGGCCCTGCATGCAGGAATTTCGAACCGATACGATTGTCGAGGCCAATGCCGCGCGACACGTCCTGCACATTGGCGCCCACCTTTTCGCACAGATCGGCCATTTCGTTGATGAACGTGATCTTGGTCGCCAGAAACGCATTGGCGGCATATTTGATCAGCTCTGCTGTGCGGCGACCGGTGAACAGCAGCGGCGATTCATTAAGATAGAGCGGACGATAGACTTCGCGCATCACATCGCGCGCGCGCTCATCCTCGGCACCAATCACGATACGATCAGGACGCTTGAAATCACCAATGGCTGCGCCTTCGCGCAAAAATTCGGGGTTGGAACAAACCGATACGGCAATGTTCGGGGCCACTTCGCGGGCAATCCGCTCCACTTCATCGCCGGTGCCCACAGGCACAGTCGATTTGGTGACGATGACGGCCGGACCGTTGAGATTCTCAGCAATTTCGCGCGCGGCGGCATAGACATAAGACAGATCGGCATGGCCATCACCGCGCCGCGACGGCGTGCCAACTGCAATGAAAATCGCATCCGCATCGGCAACCGAAGCCGCGATATCGGTCGAAAAGGTCAGGCGGCCGGCCTCGACATTGCTTTTCACCAAAGCATCAAGGCCCGGTTCGTAAATCGGCATCTTGCCAGCATGCAGGCCGTCAATCTTGCGGGCATCCTTGTCAACGCACACGACATTATGGCCGAAATCCGAAAGGCAGGCCCCTGAAACCAGGCCAACATAGCCCGCGCCGATCATCGTGATTTTCATTCAATATGCTCCAGTGATTGCATGACACGCCCCGGCCTTCGCAAATGTAAACCGGCGTACAGCGGGCCATAGAGCCTTTCCCCCTAGATGGAAACCGTGTCAAAACCGTGAATTTGCAGACTGGCGGCATTACAGAACGGCTTGTCAACGCCCCTGCCCATAGGCACCATGTTCGGTGATCGCATAATGGGGGAGAAATATTGCTATGCTGGGGATGATTCTACGCGCCGCCGTGGCGCTTTACGGCCTGCTTTTTGTCTATATCGGCGTTGGTGTGCACATCGATCCCGCCAATCTGATGGCTATGTTCAAATTGACAGCGGTGGATGCCACGGGCGTCAGCGCCGTGCGCGCCGATATGGGGGCATTTTTTCTATTTGGTGGCGCAACGCTGATCTATGGCGCTTGGAAAGCCCATCGCCATTGGCTGCTTACCGGGCTTATCATGATCGTGCTGGCGTTTCTTGGCCGTTTGATCGGTTTGTTGGCGATGCCGGGCAATCCCGAAATCACCCAATCCATGACGGTCGAAGCTGTGGGCATATTGCTGATCGGCGCAGCGCTGCATTTCGCCACAAAGCCGGGCAATTCCGGGCTTTCCTGACGGTTCAAGCATATGCAGAACTCTTTATGACAAAAATATTGCATTGCGTGTCATAAAACTGCAAACTTCTGTCATCGAGCCCGTGCAAGGGCTGATTCGTACAGGAGAATGCCATGACCAAGTTGATCTTTGCCGGCATGGGCCTTGCTGTCGCACTGGTTGCGGCACCGGCTCTTGCCAACACGCCCGTTCGCACGATCGATGATTCGATGATTCAGCCTGCTGCCGGCTATGCCGCGTTGACCAGCGGGCAGACCGATGCCGCTGTGCTGGAACTGGAAGGCCAGCGTGCAGCGGCCAGCGATCCGGCGGCGATGATCAATCTGGGCGCAGCCTATGCGCGTCAGGGCCGCTTTTCCGAAGCGCGTTCGCTGTATCGCGCTGCCATGCAACACCCGACCAGCTTTGACATCGTGCTGGCCGATGGCCGCGTGATTGCGACACGCAAGGCCGCGCGTATGGCGCTGGCCAATATGGAAGCGCGCGTCGAATCCAGCATGGCTTTGGCCCGCTGAGCTGTCCATACCAAGTAATGCCGGTGGCCTGAAAGCCACAGGCACAATGATAATCGCGAAACAGGGTCGGTCGCCATAAAGGCGTACCGGCCCTTTTGCTTGGGCCTACGCCATTTGCGAGGCCTGTAACAATCTCGTCATTTACCTGTCTCTGATCCGCCATGCAAAACGCGGAATCCTGTCATGCCTGCACTCTAGATGCCCGCTGGAGACCGGCGGGGGCGGCACTCTCTCATTTTCCTCCGCAGGCGGTCCGCCAACAGATTTTCTGCGGAGTCTAAAGACAATGAAAAATGCCCAAATCCGCTCGGTCCTTTACGCGACCGCAGCAGCCCTGATCCTGACCGGTTGCGGTGCTGACGATGTCGCCTCGCCGGGTGAAGGCACGATCATCCTGCCGTCGCCCACGCCGACACCGACACCCACGGCAACGCCGACCCCGACACCCACCCCCACATCGACGCCCGCCGCCAGCTGCCCCACCGGCACCGTTGATGCCGGCATCCTGACCAAGGGTGATAATGTTCAGGTTCGCACCTGCCAGATTTCCGGCACGATCACCGGTTCGCTCGCTATCCCCAACCAGCCGGGTACTGTGTATCAGTTGAGCGGCCGCGTTTCGGTCGGCACCGATGTCGGCGCCGATGGCGCTGCTGCTGGTGGCGCATCGGCCACGCTCACGATCGATCCGGGCGTTGTCATGTTTGGCGCTTCGGGCGCTGACTTCCTGCTGGTCAATCGCGGTTCGCGCATCTTTGCACAAGGCACCGCAACCCAGCCGATCATCATGACCTCGCGTGCCAACGTGCTCGGCACCTCCACCTCGACCAGCAAGGGTCAATGGGGTGGTCTGGTCGTTCTGGGCCGCGCGCCGATTTCGAACTGCGCCACCGGCGGCATTGACAATCCGGGCGGTACCCGCACCGATTGCCAGCAGACCGTCGAAGGCACCTCGGGTGCGGCCTATGGCGGCAACGTGGCTGCGGATAATAGCGGCGTCCTGTCGTTCCTGCAGGTCCGTTATTCGGGCTTTGAAGTTACCGCTGGTAACGAACTCAACGGCATCACGCTGGCGGGTGTCGGTTCGGGCACGACGTTCAACAACGTTCAGGTCCATAACAGCTCGGACGATGGCATCGAATGGTTTGGTGGCCGCGTGAATGGCAAGAACATCGCGCTGACCGGCAATGATGATGACTCGATCGACACCGATTTCGGTTATCAGGGCAACAACCAATATGTTCTGGTTCTGCAGGGCGCCAGCGCCAACCATGTGTGGGAAGCAGACTCGAACGGCGGTGAAGACGCCCGTCCGCGCAGCCGCGTCCGCCTGTCGAACGCCACGCTGATTTCGACCCAGTCGGCGGCCAATGAATCGGCCTTGCTGATGCGCGGTGGTCATGACTTTGAAATTTTCAACACAGTCATCACCGGCCCCGGCACCTGCATCGACATTGATAGCCAGACCACGATCCAGGCTGCCAATGCCGCTCTCGACGAAAATGGCCCGCCGTCGTTCCGCTCAACCTTCTTGAGCTGCCCCACAGCGTTCAGCGCGAATACCGGTTCGGGCACCTCGGCTGTGACCGCTGCGGAAATCGAAGCCATTTTTGCAGCGGCAACGGCATCGAACAACAACACCGCGAACGGCACATCGACGCTGGCATCGGTGTTTATCAACGGCGTCAACGAAACCGCTGTGGCCACCACCGCCGTCGCTTCGGTCAGCAGCTTCTTTGAAAACGCGACCTATATCGGCGCGGTCAAGGATGCCAACGACACCCGCTTCCGCGGCTGGACCTGCGGTATCTATGCCGCTGACGCTGCTTGTACGGCAGTCCCCGCCACGCGCTGAGCGGCCACTATCGATTAACATTATGGGGCGGCGGCCATTAGCCGCTGCCCCTTTTTTTCAAGTTTCAGGAGGACCACATGGCAGTCGCCACTCGCCTTTCCACCGCAACATTGTTGCTGCTGAGCACTGCGCTGGTTTCACCCGCCGCCTTTGCCCAAACTGCCGAACCCGAAACCACCGCCGAAGCGGCTGCTGAAGCCCCGCAGGAAGACGTCGAAATCTCGATGCCCGGTATTTCGGGCAATGACGAAATCGTCGTCCAGGGCAAATATATTCCCGATCCCATCCGTGCCACTGCCGAGGTTGTGTCGGTGCTGGGTGCCGAGGAAATTGCGCGTACGGCCGAAGGCGACATCGCTGGATCGCTGGGCCGCGTGACTGGCTTGTCGGTGGTCAGCGGACGCTTTGTGTATGTGCGGGGCCTTGGCGAACGCTATTCGCTGGCTTTGCTCAACGGTTCGCCGCTGCCCAGCCCCGAACCGCTGCGCCGCGTGGTGCCGCTCGATCTGTTCCCGACCAGCATCATTGCCTCCACCGTGGTGCAAAAAAGCTATTCGGTAAACTTTCCCGGTGAATTTGGCGGCGGCGTGATCAACCTGACCACGAAATCAGCGCCCGAAGAACCGTTCCTGAAAATGAGCTTTGGCCTGAGCGGCGATTCGGAAACCACCGGCGA
>JBGSTI010000342.1:0-3175 GCA_041736605.1 Sphingomonadaceae bacterium | reverse complement strand
GCACCCGCCCGCGCCGTTCGGTAGAGGCGGAATTGATCCCCAACACCGCGCCGCTGGCGTCGAATGTCGGCCCGCCGCTGATCCCGCCCAGGGAACCATTGTCGATGCCATAACGGTCCGTCTCGGCCCAGGCGAGCACTGGCTCATTGGCGCCGCGCCCGCGCCGTGCATTGGCATTGCCCAGCAAGGTCGAGGTAACAATCGCCGGATTGCCGCGCGGAAACCCCATATGATAGCCGGTGGTGCCGATGCGCGCCAATGTACGGGTGAGCACCAGCGGTTCGGGATCGACCGGCCCATCGCGGATCAGGCTGGCATCGGCAATGGTGCTTTCGGTGACGCGCCCGATAAAGGCCAGATCATTGCCATCATATAATGCCAGCCGGTCACAGCCATGCGTCACATGCTGCGCAGTCATCCAGCGGCGATCATCATCAATGGCAAAGGCCGTGCCCTGGCTATCCTGTGCCGGGCCGGGATCTGCGATTTCATAGCGTTCGGCATAGGGGCTATCGGCGGGGGGGCGGCGCGGATTGTCGCCGCCATATTGGTCAATCGCCAGCGGATCGCCGCCCGCCATGGGGTCGCTATCCCATGTGATCGACCGGATGGCGAGCAGCACGAACGCCAGAAAGAGCGTGGTGCCACAGCCGCTGCCCTTGCCCTTGGCCATCAGGCGATGGCAGCAGCGTTAAGCGCCGCCAGCGCCACCTTGATCGTGGCCAGGAATATGGCCGCCGCGCGTTCATTCGATTCGATCCGCCGGGGCAAGTCTTTCAGAACACGGTCGATAACGAAAAACGCAATGAGTTGCAGCAACAAGGTAACGCTGCCCCAGATGACAATATCCCAGACATTGACCGATCCGGCGAGGCAAAAGGCGAGCGGGATGGCGAGGCCAATGGCCGCGCCGCCCATCGAAATTGCTGCGGCCTCATTGCCCGCGCGGACCAGCACCAGTTCCTTGTGCGGCGTAATCCACAGATAGAGCGCCAAGGCCCCCGCCCATACCGCTGTGGCGCTGCCCAGATGGAGCATCAGCACGGGAAAACCGGCGAACAAGGTATGCAGCACCGGCATCGGATCGGCGAGAGTCATGGCTAGTGGCCCCAAAAGCGTGATGACAAAAAGTGGAACCGGTTTTTGTCAAAAAATCACGCGACAACAAAAAAGCGGAGCATGGTAATGTTCCAACGAAACGTCATCATGCTCCAGTGACAAGGTTACTGGAACACACCGGCGCTAGTTTCCGGCCCAGCCTTGGGATCGGGACCGTAATTGTTGGTGAAGCGATTGCCGTCAATAAACATGAAAACCAGCAGCACCAGTCCGCCAAAGGGGATGAACTGGATCAATATCAGCCAGCCCGTGAGGTTCTGATCATGCAAACGGCGTGCCGTCACTGCCAGATTGGGGATGAACAGGCCCAGGGCGATGACCACAAATATCAAAAGTATAATCCCCGCCATGACCGAAAAGCCTTCGGATGGTGTTGTGCCGGTGGGATTGTTCATGGCTTCCAGCCCGCCAAACATCACCAGAACCATGAACAGCAGAAAATAGACAATCCACTGGCCCAGCTGGAACATCCAAAATTCCATGCGGCGCGAACGGCCGGAAAAATCCGCGTACCGCTTCAACGGCAAGGTCATCCATTCCATATTCAAAACTCCCCCTGATCAATCCCTAACAACAAAAGTAACTTGCCCTATTTGCCCTCTGTGGCAAGCCCGAAACTGGATAGCCGGGCTTTGGCGGCGGGGAAGGGACGGATGATGGCGCGTGGGAACAGGGTTTTGCGGGTCGCGATGACGGGTGTATCGTTGCTGGCCATGGTCGTTTTGTCTCAGCCTGCCCGCGCGGCATTTTTCGATGATCCGGCCACCTTGCAGAATAAATATGAAGCGCAGGGCCAGCGGCTTACCAACGCACTCGACAGCGCCGATTACCGCCATGATTATGACAAGAGCAAAACCCGTGCCGAGGCAGCGGCACTGGAGGCATTTATCTATCAGCATTGCGATGCGATGGACCCCAAGGTTTGCACCCAGATACTGGATCAGCTGGTATCATGGCTGGGCGGGGCAGGGGAAGAAGCGCGTTGGGAGGTGGCCGCGCGGCGGCTTGAGGCGGTGAGTTTCAAGGCGTTCACCGCCGATTCCGGGAATCGCCGCCATTATGACGAACAGCGCCTTTCCTTTCTTGAAAAAACCGGGCGTGAGGCAGAGATGGAACCGGCCCTGATGGCGGCGCTGGCGCGCACATTGGAACAATCCGGGCCGCTATCGATGCAGACAGCTGCAATCAGCTATACGCTTGGTCAGCGTCTCTATGAACAGGCTCGTTATGGCGAGGCGATTCCGCATTTGCGTCGTTATCGCGAGGCTGTGCTGTCGGTTGGCAAGAAACCCGATTTGCAGTCGCATCTGGTCGAAGGCTATTTGACCAATGCACTGGAACGCGAGGGCCAATATGCCGAGGTGTCCCTGATGCTTCAGCCGGAACTGGATCGGTTACGCGGTGTCTATGCCAATGGCCGTGATATGGGGGCCGGTTCCTTTTATGCCGGTCTGCTCACCCGCCAGGCCGGGCTGTTGGCAATGATGGGCCAGCGCGCGCAATCCGACGCGCTGTTTGCCGAAGCGCTGGATATCCGCACCCGCGCCGATGGCCCGGATTCGGACGATGTCGGCTTTGTCCACAATCAGACGGCGTATTTCTGGAACATCAATGGCCGCTTTGCCGAGGCAGAGCCGCATGGCAAGCGCGCGGCCGAAATCTATGCGGTGACGCGCGGCAATGACGATATCGGCACCGCCAAGGCGCGCTACAATTATGCCACCGCCCTGCTGGGCCAGGGCAATGCCAAGTCGGCCTTGCCCTTTTACGAGGCCGCCTTGCCCGTGCAACAGCGGGTTGGCGGGCCGGACCATCCCGATATGGCGATCTTGCTGACCACTACGGCGCGGGCGCTGAACGCAGTTGAAGGGCGCAGCACGGATGCACTGCGGGTCGCCACACAGGCGCGCGATATCGTGGTGCGGCGTCGCCAATGGCAGGGCGCAGGCGGTGGCTCTGCCAGCGATCCGGCGGCAGCGGCTTTGGCGTCTTCGGTGGCCGGATCATCGCGGCGCGATCCGCTGGCCGGGGCGCTGGATGTCTATCTGACCGCGCT
>JBGSTI010000340.1:0-3181 GCA_041736605.1 Sphingomonadaceae bacterium | reverse complement strand
GGTGGCTTCGACTGATTTGGGCAGGCCAGCATAAATCGCTGCTTGCCGGGCCGGAGCCTGACCCAGCCCAGCCGACAGCACGCAGCCCATATAGATGCGATCAATGGCCTCACCAGCCACGCCCGCGCGCTCAACCGCTGCCTTCACCGCCACCGCGCCCAGTTGCGGCCCGGACATGTCAGACAATTCGCCCTGCATGCCGCCCATCGGGGTGCGTGCATAAGACAGGATTACGACGGGATCAGCAGAGGAGAAGGTCATGATGGAAAGACTCGCCTTTGAGGTTCATGAAAAATTTTGTGCCCACTCCATAATATCGCAGTGCAGCAAAGGCAAATGATGTGGGGTGGGGGGCTCTCGCATCCTTTGCGCTTTAAACTCTCGTCACCCTGAACTCGTTTCAGGGTCCATCCTGCACAATAGTTCGATTCTATCGATTGGGGGCTGGTCCATCACCATGATATTTCAGAATGTGAGGCCGGATGGATGCTGAAACGCGTTCAGCATGACGAGGGATTGTTGGCGAGGTTTCTTGACCGTGGCGCACTGACCAGCAATGAACGGCCCCAATGTTCGCTCCACCTCCACCTTTCATGGGAATGGCTAATCCACCCTTTTTCGCGCAGCTCGCTGCTGGCTGGCCATGGCTATTGCTGGCCATCGTCATTGGCGCGGTGGTTGGCAGCTTTATCGGCGTGGTTCTCCATCGGATGCCGCAGGGCCTGTCCGTCGTGCGCGGGCGATCAGCTTGTGACGCTTGCGCAAAGCCGCTGCGCCCATGGGAGTTGGTACCGATCCTGTCCTTTCTGATCCAGCGCGGGCGGTGCCGCTCGTGCGGCGCGCCGATAGATCGCTGGCAATTGGTGGCAGAGATGGGCGGGGCGGCGATTGGCGGGTTCCTTGTGTTGAGCGCCATGCACACGGCATCCGTTATGTGCCATTATTGCGCTGCGCCCACGCTATGGCAGTTGCTGGTGCTGGCGATATTCGGCTGGCAGTTGCTGTTGCTGGGCCTGATGGACCTCAAGCATTTCTGGTTGCCCGATAGGCTGACTGGCCTGTTGGCGATATGCGGCCTTGCCAGCACGGCCACTATGGCTTGGCAGATGGAAAGCTTGGATATTCCCGGCATGGATACTGTCATCCAGAACCATCTGATTGGCGGCGTCGCTGGTTTTGGTGCCTTATGGCTGATTGGCTGGGCCTATCGGCATTTGCGCGGGCGCGAAGGCTTGGGCGGCGGCGATGCAAAGTTGCTGGGGGCGATTGGCCTGTGCGTCGGGTGGGAGCCACTGCCCTTCATCGTATTGGGCGCGGCCATTCTGGGCCTGATCACGGCAATCATAATGAAACTGATAGGGCGCAGCGTCGATGGCCAGACACGCCTGCCATTGGGCAGCCTCTTGGCGCTCAGCACTTTTGCAGTCCCGTTGGCCATGATTTAGCCGCCCGCTTAAAAAGCCATTTCATTTCGCAACTGATCTGGCATAGTCCCGCCCGATAACAGACCGGAGAGACTAGCCATGCCAAGCCCCATCCTGACCCAGGCCGATATGCAGGCGATGCTGGATAAGCAGCGCAAGGATTTCACCGCCAGCCTGCCCGAGCCCTTGAGCGTCCGCAAAGACCGGATCAGCCGCGCCATCGCCCTGCTGATCGATCACAAGGATGCTTTTGCCAAGGCGGTGTCCGCCGATTTCGGCCATCGCAGCACCGAACAGACACTGATGACGGACATTGTCCCTTCGGTGAGCGCGCTGAAACATGCGGCTAAGCATATGGCCGCCTGGTCACGCGGGGAAAAGCGTTCGCCGATGTTTCCGCTGGGCTTGCTCGGCGCAAAGGCCGAAGTGCGGTTTCAGCCCAAGGGCGTGGTGGGCGTGATGGCCCCATGGAACTTCCCTGTGGGCATGGTGATGGTGCCGATGGCGGGCATTTTGGCGGCGGGCAATCGCGCCATGGTAAAGCCGTCGGAATTTACCGAGCGCGTGTCCGATCTGCTCGCAGAATTGGTGCCGCAATATTTCGCCGATACCGAAATGGTGGTGGTCACCGGCGGCGTTGATGAGGGCGTTGCCTTTTCCAAGCTGGCATTCGATCACCTGATATTCACCGGCGCGACCAGCGTGGGCAAGCATATCATGCGCGCGGCGGCGGACAATCTGGTACCGGTAACGCTGGAACTGGGCGGCAAGTCGCCAACGATCATCGGCCGCAGCGCCGATACAGCCAAGGCGGGCGAACGCATCGCCCTGGGCAAGATGCTCAATGCCGGGCAAACCTGCCTCGCGCCTGATTATCTGCTGGTCGCGCAGGATCAGGAAATGGCGATGATCGACGCGGTGACCAAAGGGGTGACCAATCTTTATCCCACTCTGCTGGCCAATGATGATTACACATCGGTGGTCAATGGCCGCAATTTTGACCGGCTTCAGTCCTATCTGGATGATGCCCGCGAAAAGGGCGCGGAGCTGATCGAGGTCAATCCGGGCAATGAGGATTTCGCTTCGTCCAACGGCCATAAAATGCCGCTGACCATCATCCGCAATCCCACCGATGATATGAAGGTGATGCAGGACGAAATCTTTGGCCCCATCCTGCCGGTGAAAACCTATGCCAGCATCGATCAGGCGATTGATTATGTGAACGATCATGATCGCCCGCTGGGCCTCTATTATTTCGGCAGCGATGCGGGCGAGCGGGAAAAGGTGCTGACCCGCACCATCTCTGGCGGGGTCACCGTTAACGATGTTGTGTTTCACAATGCGATGGAAGACCTGCCCTTTGGCGGCATTGGCCCATCGGGCATGGGCAATTATCATGGCGCCGACGGGTTCCGCACATTCAGCCATATGCGCGCGGTTTATCAGCAATCGGGGATGAATGTGGCCAAGCTGGGCGGCTTCGCGCCCCCCTATGGCAAGTCCACCCATGCCACTTTGGCACGCGAATTGAAGAAATAGGCTGGAAATGCAGATAAACCCCCGCTAGAGGATCGCTTCGCATTGGCGGCGATCCCTCGCGGAGCTGCTTACGTGACTGCCCCTGTGGTGGAATTGGTAGACGCGCTCGACTCAAAAGCATATTTATATCAGCTACTTACGATATAAATCTAGCAAAATCAGTCGGTTAGTGGCAAAATGTAAAGATGGACGCCTAGCGCACATCTAGCACAATTTTG
>JBGSTI010000304.1:0-3121 GCA_041736605.1 Sphingomonadaceae bacterium | reverse complement strand
GGTGTGGCGCCGGGTAAAGTCGCGGTGATCGGCGGCGGCGTGGTTGGCTTTAACGCTGCACAAATGGCAGTCGGCCTTGGCGCAGATACAACAATCCTTGATCGTGATCCCGAAGTGCTGGAGCGGCTGGGCATTCATTTCGAAAGCCGCGCCAAGACGCGCTTTTCTAATCGCGCCAATCTGGCCGAATGCGTGGCAGAGGCCGATCTGGTCATCGGCGCAGTGCTGATCCCCGGCGCCGCCGCACCCAAGCTGGTAACGCGCGACATGCTCAAAACCATGAAACCGGGCGCGGTGCTGGTCGATGTCGCCATCGATCAGGGCGGCTGCTTTGAAACATCGCACCCCACCACCCATGCCGAACCGACATTTGTGGTCGACAATATCGTGCATTATTGCGTCGCCAACATGCCCGGCGGCGTGGCGCGCACCAGCACCTATGCGCTGAACAATGTCACGCTGCCGCACAGCTTGCGCATTGCGGACATGGGCTGGAAAGCGGCGCTGACCGCCAATCCGCATCTGGCGGCGGGCCTCAATGTTTGCGCAGGGCAGGTGACGTATAAGGCGGTGGCCGACGCGCTGGGGCACGTGCATGTGCCGGTGGAGACGGTGTTGGCGTGACGTACCCCGGCGAACGCCGGGGTCCAGCGTAACCGAAGAACTGGGCCCCGGCTTTCGCCGGGGTACAGTATTGGCAAAACCACAAACCACCCCCTTGCCAAGTGCCGCGCATCATGGCAAAGCGCCGCCTTCCACACGGCAGGGCAAGGCCCAGCCGCATTGGCATCCCCGCAAAAGGGGGCGATTAGCTCAGTTGGTAGAGCATCTCGTTTACACCGAGAGGGTCGGCGGTTCGAGCCCGTCATCGCCCACCATGGGAATGGCTACATAGCAAAAATCCACGAATATCATTTTTGCTTTTGTTGTCGCCGCCAGTTGGACATTCTTTCTTTTAATTGCCGCTCTTCCTCGTGTTGAATCTTTATGATCTCGTCGCTTTCCCGTTTCTTTTTCGCCGCGGCATTGACCGCTTGCGCAGTAATCTTTTTTAGTCGTTCGGTATTGCTTGGTTTATACGGAATTGGATCATTGTGACCAGAGGTCCAATTCGATCCATTACGAAATACGGTTGAACCGCCCTTGTAATCGCCTTTACTCAAACCCCGCCCCCATCCAGCGTCTCCGCCATCAGCGCCGCCGCGCGGCTGCCGTTCCAGTCCATGCCGCCGATTACGCGCCATACTTCGCGGCCTTTGGCGTCATAGAGGATCGTGGTGGGCAGCACGCCGGTGGCATAATGAAAACCCAGTCTGTTTTCCGGGTCCAGATACGCCCCAAGCGCCTCGAATTTCTGTTCTTCGAAAAACGGATCGACCACTTCGGCGCCCTGTATATCCTGTGACACCACCAGCACGTTGAGCCGCGCGCCCTCGCGCACCGCCAGCTTATCCAGCGCGGGCATTTCGATGATGCAGGGGCCGCACCATGTTGCCCATAGATTGACCAGCAACGGCTTGCCGATGAAACTGGTCAGCGCGATGGGTTCGCCATCCGGATCCTCGATGCGGATATCGGGCATAGCCGCGCCGCGCTGGGCGATGTCCAGCGTGCCGGTAAGGCCGGTTACCGGATCGCGCATTTTCTCGCCCTGGCGCAAGGTCGCCTGATTGGAGCCATCTGTGCCAGCCGGTTGCGCTGCATCGCCGGATTGCCTATCGCAGCCCGCGATGAAGAGGGCCGGGGCAATCAGCGCCGCGCACAGCAAAAAACGGGTGAATGGCAGCATGAGCACTCCTGATAATTTCGGCCCGGTGGGTAAGGCCGCCAACAGCATGTGGGGCGGGCGTTTTGCCGCTGGACCCTCTGCCATCATGCGCGAGATAAACGCCTCCATCCCCTTCGACAAGGCGCTTTGGCGGCAGGATATTACCGGATCGCTGGCGCATGTGACGATGCTGGGCGATTGCGGGATCATTGGCCAGGATGAGGCCGCGACGATCCGCGATGGCCTGAACACCGTCTGGACCGAGATTGAGGCGAACGGCATCGTCGAAAACTGGGATCTTGAAGACATTCACATGCATGTCGAATCGCGGTTGACCGAGCTGATCGGTCCCGTGGCGGGCAAGCTGCACACGGCGCGGTCGCGCAACGATCAGGTGGCGACCGATTTTCGCCTATGGGTGCGCGACACGCTGGACCAAAGCGATGCGGCCTTGGCCGAGCTTCAGGCAGCCTTGGTGGAGCGGGCAGAGCAGCACGCCGATGCGATCATGCCGGGCTTTACCCATTTGCAAACCGCGCAGCCGGTGACCCTGGGCCACCATCTGATGGCCTATTATGAAATGATCGGGCGCGACCGTTCACGTATGCGCGATGCGCGGGTGCGGATGAACCGTTGCCCACTGGGCGCAGCAGCTTTGGCGGGCACAGGCTTTGCGATTGATCGGGGCCAGACGGCGGCGGCTTTGGGCTTTGACGGGCCGACGGATAACTCGCTCGATTCGGTGTCAGACCGCGATTTCGCGCTCGATTTCCTGATGGCGGCGGCGCAGTGCAGCCTGCATCTGTCGCGCTTGGCCGAAGAGTTCATCATCTGGGCCAGCCAGCCATTCGGTTTTGTCAGCCTGCCGGACAGTTTCTCCACCGGCTCCTCGATCATGCCGCAAAAGCGCAATCCCGATGCGGCCGAGCTGGTGCGCGGGCATAGCGGGCGGATCGTCGGCTGTCTGACGGCGCTGATGATCACGATGAAGGGCCTGCCGCTCGCCTATTCCAAGGATATGCAGGACGATAAGCCGCCGGTGTTCGAGGCCGCCAGCCTGCTCGCGCTCTCCATCGCGGCGATGACCGGCATGGTGCGCGACACGCATTTCCGGCTGGAGAGGATGCGCGGCGCAGCGGAACTGGGTTATGCCACGGCCACCGATCTGGCCGATTGGCTGGTGCGCAAGGCGGGCATTCCGTTCCGTGAGGCGCATCATATTACTGGCGCGGCGGTGAAGCTGGCCGAAGGGCAGGGCGTGGCGTTGGAGACGCTGGACCTTGCTGCCTTGCAGGCCATCGATCCGCGCATTACAGAGGATGTGCGAGCTGCACTGTCGGTCGATGCCTCGGT
>JBGSTI010000298.1:0-4994 GCA_041736605.1 Sphingomonadaceae bacterium | reverse complement strand
CGCTGGCGGTGATTGCCTTTGATCTGGAAGGGCAGGGCGTGAAAGTGGTCGGCGATATTCCGCAAGGCTTTCCGCCGTTCACGGTCCCGCTGTTCGATGCCGCATTGTGGCAGCGTCTGGCGGTTCCGGCGTTGCTGCTCTCGATCATCGGCTTTGTCGAAAGCGTATCAGTCGCGCAGACGTTGGCCGCCAAAAAGCGCCAGCGGATTGTGCCCGATCAGGAGCTGATTGGCCTAGGCGCGGCCAATGTCGCGGCCAGTTTTACCGGCGGCTATCCAGTGACCGGCGGCTTTGCCAGGTCGGTGGTGAATTTCGATGCAGGCGCGGAAACTCCGGCAGCAGGCGCGTTCACCGCGATGGGCATTTTGATCGCCGCGATGTTCCTGACGCCATTGCTCTCGTCGCTGCCGATTGCGACACTGGCAGGCACGATCATCGTCGCGGTGCTCAGCCTGGTCGATTTCAAGACGCCGCGTGAAATCTTCAAATATTCCAAGGCCGATTTCGCTGCGATGATGGCGACGATTTTGGTGACCTTGCTGGTCGGCGTCGAACCGGGCGTGATTGCCGGGGTCGGCCTGTCGCTGGCGCTGTTTCTGTGGCGCGCGTCGCGGCCCCATGCTGCGATTGTCGGCCGGGTGCCCGAGACCGAGCATTTCCGCAATGTAAAGCGCCATCAGGTGTTCACCGATCCGCGCGTGCTGACTATCCGCATCGACGAAAGCCTGACCTATCTCAACGCCCGCTGGCTTGAGGAATTCGTGTTGGCGCAAGTGGCCGAGCATCCCGAACTCAAGCATCTCATTTTGATGTGTTCGGCGGTCAACGCCATCGATGCATCGGCGCTGGAAAGCGTTGAGGCGATCAACCATCGTATGGCCGATGCGGGCGTCATGCTGCATCTGTCAGAGGTTAAAGGCCCGGTGCTCGACGCGCTGGAACGCTCGCATCTGCTCCATGATCTGACGGGGCAGGTTCATCTCACACAAAACGCCGCGTTCAATGCGGCCATAGCCTTTGCTGATCGCGACGAAGCGGCGCAGGCCCCGGCCGATATGTGGCTAGCCAGAGGATTGATATGATGATCGAACAGGAATGGGCCATCATTCTGGCCCGCGTGCAGTTCGCCTTTACGGTGAGTTTCCATTTCCTCTTTCCGGCCTTTACCATCGGTCTGGCAAGCTTTCTGGCGGTGCTGGAAGGTTTGTGGCTCAAGACCAATGAGGGCGTTTACGCCAATCTCTATCGCTATTGGCTCAAGATTTTCGCCGTGGTGTTTGCCATGGGTGTCGTGTCGGGCATTGTGATGTCGTATCAGTTCGGCACCAATTGGTCGGTATTTTCCGATAAGGCCGGGCCAGTCATCGGGCCGCTAATGGCCTATGAAGTTTTGACCGCGTTTTTCCTTGAGGCCGGGTTCCTCGGCGTAATGCTGTTTGGCATCAACAAAGTGGGGCGCAAGCTGCACTTTGTGGCGACTTTGGCGGTGGCTGTCGGTACGTTTGTATCGGCATTCTGGATCCTGTCGGTGAATAGCTGGATGCAGACTCCGGTTGGCTATGAAATCGCTGCCAATGGCCAGTTCATGCCAGGCGAGAGCTGGTTCGACATCGTGTTCAATCCCAGCTTTCCCTATCGTCTGGTGCATACCTTGCTGGCCGCTTATCTGACCACCGCCTTTGCTGTTGGTGCCGTTGGTGCCTGGCATTTGCTGAAAGACCGGACCAATCTGGGCGCGCGCAAGATGTTTTCGATGGCGATGTGGATGGCCGCGATTGTTGCCCCGACCCAGATTTTCGCAGGCGACATGCACGGCCTCAACACGTTGGAGCATCAGCCGGTGAAGGTGATGGCGATGGAAGGCCATTATCAAAGCCATCCCGATGGTGCGCCGCTCATTCTGTTTGGCATCCCGAATTCGGCGGAAAAGCGTGTCGATTATGCGCTTGAAATTCCCAAGGGCTCATCATTGATCCTGAAGCACGAATCGGATGCGCCGATGAAGGGGCTCGATACGGTGCCGGATGCGGATGAACCGCCAGTGGGCATCGTGTTCTGGGCGTTTCGCGTCATGGTGGGTCTGGGCTTTGCGATGCTGGGCATCGGGCTGTGGAGCCTGATCGCACGGTCGCGCAAATCGCTATACGACTGGCCGATGCTGCATCGCGCCACTGTGGCGATGGGGCCATCGGGCTTTATCGCGGTGCTGGCCGGGTGGATGGTGACCGAAGTTGGCCGCCAGCCTTTCACCGTCTATGGATTGCTGCGCACCGCAGACAGCGCTTCGCCGTTGGATGCGCCAGCCGTTGCGGCGTCTCTGGTAGCGTTTGTGGTCGTCTATTTCGCAGTGTTCGGCGCTGGCATCTGGTATCTGCTGCGTCTGATGCAAAAGCCACCCGAAGCGCATGAGGCACCGCCCAGCGATGCCCCGATCCGCAGCGCAGGCCTGACCCCGGCGGCGCAGATTCTGTCAGGAGACGGCATCCCCGGTGATGCCAAGAGCGGGGAGACGATCTAATGGACCTTACCGTCATCTGGGCAATCATCATCGGATTTGCCATCGTCGCCTATGTCATCATGGACGGATTTGATCTGGGCATTGGCATTCTGTTTCCCTTTTTCAAAGTGGGCAAGGATCGCGATACCGCGATGAATTCCATTGCACCTGTATGGGATGGCAATGAAACCTGGCTGGTGATGGGCGTGGGCGGCCTGCTTGCGGCGTTTCCTTTGGCCTATGCCATCGTCTTGCCCGCGCTGTATGCGCCGATGATCGCCATGCTGTTGGGCCTGGTATTTCGCGGCGTGGCGTTCGAGTTTCGCTGGCGTGATCCGGCGCACCGGGCCTTTTGGGACAAGGCGTTTACCGGTGGGTCGATTGTCGCCACCTTCGCGCAAGGGATTGCGCTGGGCGCGCTGTTACAGGGCATTACCGTGGAAGGCCGCGCCTATGCCGGGGGCTGGTGGGAATGGCTGACACCGTTCAGCATGCTGACGGGCGTGGGCCTGTTGATTGGCTATGCGCTATTGGGCGCCTGCTGGCTCAATTGGAAAACCGAAGATGGTTTGCAACGTCAGGCGGTTACTTATGCCGGGCGTTTGGGCATCCTGTTGCTGCTGGTCATCGGCGTGATCAGCATCGCGACGCTAAACCTTGAAGCGCAATATTATCGCCGCTGGTTAAGCTATCCGGGTGTGCTGGTGACCGCGCTGGTGCCGATTTTGACCATCATCGTCACGGTCCTGTTCTATCGTTCTTTGCGCCAGAAAAAGGACGCACAGCCGTTTTTCTGGGCACTGGCGCTGTTTGGCCTGTGCCTTGTCGGGCTTGGCGTGTCGATCTGGCCTGATGTCATCCCGGCGCGCGTCACCATCTGGGAGGCTGCGGCCCCTGAGCGCAGCCAGATATTCATGCTGGTCGGCGCAGCAATCATGGTGCCGATCATCCTTGGCTATACAATGTGGTCATACTGGGTGTTCCGCGGCAAAGTTGGCCATGATGGGTATCATTGATGGCAAAGGTCAAACAATTAGGCTGGTTCGTCGCCATCTGGGCGATCAGCGTCGGCGTGCTGACCATCATTGGCGGAATCATCCGCTGGGCTTTAATGGGATGAGGGGTTGAGTCCGCTTCCCCAATTGCCTTCCCCGGCATTAGGCGGCACACTGGGCCGCTAAGCCCGGAACGGGCGCGATGGGGGAAAGCATGCAGGGAGCGTTGCCGCTGATTCTGGCGCTGTTTTATGCGCTGGTGCTGTTTGGCTTTGCCGCATGGGCAGAGCGGCATGGACAGCATCCGCGCAACCAGCGGCTGCGGCCTTGGGCCTATGCGCTGGCGCTGGCGGTTTATTGCACCAGCTGGACCTATTATGGCGCGGTGGGATCGGTTGTCGCCGATGGCTGGTCTTATCTGCCGATCTATCTTGGGCCAGTGCTTCTGTTCGCCTTTGGCCAGTCTTTCCTGCGGCGCATGGTCGAGGCGGTCAAGGCGGACGGGGCCAGTTCGATTTCCGAATTTATCGGCGGCCGGTTCGGGCGTAGTCAAGGCGTGGCGGCATTGGTAACAGCCCTCGCGCTGATGGGGTCGGTGCCCTATCTGGCGCTGCAATTGCGGTCCTTGGGCAGCAGCTATGCACGCATTTCGGGCAGTTCCAATCCTGATCTGGCCATGGGTATTGCTGCCATCGGCCTCGCTTTATTCGCCATGATCTATGGCACCCGCCGTTATGAAGCGTCCAGCCGCAATGATGCGGTGCTGTTTGCGGTCGGGTTTGAATCGCTGGTGAAACTGGGCGCGCTGCTGCTCGCCGGGTTGCTGGCGGCAAGTTTGCTTTATGGCAGCGGCGTTGCGGAAAGTCAGGCCAGCGCCACGCTATTGGCTGCCAATTTCGCGCCATCGAATATCGGCATGGATTTCTTTGTCATCACCCTGTTGTCGATGGCTGCAATCCTGTGCCTGCCGCGCCAGTTTTATGTGACCGCGATCCTCGCCGATTCCAGCGACGATATCGCCCGCGCCCGCTGGCCGTTCATTGCCTATATCGTTGCCACCGCTTTGGTGGTGCTGCCCATCGCCGCCGCCGGTCTGGTTGTGCTGCCCTTCGAAACACCGCCCGATATTTATGTGCTGGAACTGCCGCTGGCACAGGGCCTGTCATTCACCGCCTTGCTGGTGTTTCTGGGCGGATTTTCGGCGGCTACCGCGATGGTGCTGGTCGAAATCATTGCGCTGTCGACCATGGTGTCAAACGATCTGGTCGCGCCCTTGCTGCTGCGCTCTGATCGGTTCAAGGGCGAGGGGGAGCTTGGCCGTGCGCTGCTGGTCATCCGGCGGCTGGCAATGGGCACGATCATGCTGGCGGCTTTGGGCTGGGCATTAGGCATTGCCGAGCGCGAGAGCCTGGCGTCGATCGGGCTGGTTGCCTTTGCCGCGATGGCACAGTTCATGCCAGTGCTGGTGCTGGCCGTTCTGGGCAGCAACCGCGATGCGACGG
>JBGSTI010000271.1:0-2571 GCA_041736605.1 Sphingomonadaceae bacterium | reverse complement strand
GCGTCAATCATATCCCCTTCCAGCCGAAGCATCCGGCGATAATCCTGCATCAGATAGGGCGATTGAAATCGCTTGAGATTGGCCGAAATGCGATAGGGCAATATGGCTTCAAACACCTGTGCGCGGCGCGCGGCAATATCGGCCAGCCGCGCCTTCCAACTCTCCCCCATGGGGGCTTGCATGATGATCGGCAGCACCCGTGCCTCGATAATCTCGCCCATTTCGCGATACAGCGCGTCCATATCCTCGAAATGGCGAAACACCGAACGCAGGCCTACCCCGGCAAATTCGGCCACCCGCGCCGCGCTTGGCGCATAATCGCCATTGCCGACCAGATCGAGCATCGCGGCAACAATCTTGCCTCGGCTCGACCGGCTGCGTTCGCGGCGGCCATCAATGGGCAATGCGGGATCGGAGGTTTGAACGGAAGAAGCCATAATGCCCTGTCTTGCGGCAAAATCGCTTGTGCGCAAGCAGGATTGGCGACGCAGGAATAATATGGCATAGATTATGCCAATAGAACAATATTCAAGAGGATTACCCCGTCATGCGCAAAGCCAAATGGCTCATTCTGGTGCTGTTGCTGCTGGCCGGGGGCTATGGCCTGTTTCAGCATTACAAGATTTACCTGCCCGGCCTGATTGGCACGTGGAAAGAACCAATTGGTGACAACCGCGCCATAAAATGGGCCAAGGGACCAGCAGAGGCACCGCAGGGCGATCGCCCGCCCAACATCATCCTGATCGTGGCCGACGATCTGGGGATGAATGACATCAGCCTTTACGGCGGCGGCGTGGGCAATGGCGCGGTGCCGACGCCGCATATCAATTCGATTGCGGGCCAAGGGGTCAGCTTTGCCAATGGCTATGCTGCCAATGCCACCTGTTCGCCGTCGCGCGCGGCATTGATGACCGGGCGCTATCCCACCCGGTTCGGTTTTGAATATACCGCCGTGCCAGCCGCCTTTGCCGAAAATCTGGCGCATGTCGACACGCGCTCACCCTATCCCACCATCTATCATGAAGACCTGAACCGCGATCTGCCCGATTATCCTGATATGGGCGTGCCCGCCGCCGAAATCATGATCCCAGAAGTGCTGAAAACACGCGGTTATCACAATATCCATATCGGCAAATGGCATCTGGGTGAGGCCAAAAAGCTGCTGCCAACATCGCAAGGCTTTGACGAAAGCCTTGGCCTGCGCGCCGGCGGCGGGATGTTTCTGGAAGAGGATGATCCCCAAGCAGTAAATGCCAAGCTGCCCTGGGATCCGATTGACCGATTTCTCTGGGCGAACCTGCCCTATTCGGTGCATTGGGGCGAGGGAACGCGCTTTCGGCCCAAGGGTCATCTGACCGACTATTTCACCGATAATGCGATTGATGCGATTGAAGCGAACAAGAACCGCCCGTTCTTTCTGTATCTCGCCTATAACGCCCCGCACACGCCATTGCAGGCGCTGAAATCCGATTATGACGCCCTGCCCCAGATCAAGGATCATAAGGAGCGCGTCTATGGCGCAATGATCCGCCAGATGGACCGGCGCATCGGCGATATTCTGGCCAAGCTGAAGGAAACCGGGCTGGAAGAGAACACGCTGGTCATTTTCACCAGTGACAATGGCGGTGCCTGGTATACCGGGATTGCCGGGCATAACCGGCCCTATCGCGGGTTCAAGGGCACGTTTTTCGAAGGCGGCATCCATGTACCGATGCTGATGCGCTGGCCGGGCCGGATCGCACCGGGCAGCACGCGGGCCGATACGGCTCAGCATCTCGATTTGTTTGCCACCATCGCAGGCGCAGCGGGCGCTTCGATCCCCAGCGACCGGGTGATGGACAGTTTCAATCTGCTCGATCCAGCGCAGCGCCGCGAGACAACATTCTGGCGCTCAGGCGATTATCGCGTGGTGCGCGATGGCGACTGGAAGCTGCAAGTGGCCAAGCGGCCTGCCAAGGCATGGCTGTTCAATCTGGCCAGTGATCCGACCGAACAGGTCAATCTGGCCGATAAAGAACCCCAGCGCGTAGCAATGATGCGCGCGATGATTGAGCGGCAGAACGCCAATCTGCCCAAGCCCCTATGGCCCGGCCTGCTGGAAGCACCGGTGCGGATTGATGTGCCGCTGAATGCGCCTTGGGCCAAGGATCAGGATTATGTCTATTGGGCGAATTGAGGGGGGTGAAAACGTACGCAAACATTTATTTTGTTCGTCACCCCCGCGCAGGCGGGGGTCCATCACCGGACCTCTCAGCCGGAGCCGCAGGTGATGGATTGATCTGCGATCACTTCGTTCCCCGCCTGCGCGGGAATGACGACCGAATTAACTCACTCCGCCTTGGCCGGACAACCCAATAGCCCGTCAAAGGCCTCAATCCGCACATGGCGGATACTGGCGACAAAGCCCTTGGGCGCGGCGATGCGCAGCGGCGATCCCACGGCGCTCAGCTTGGTTCCCGCGGTGGTAAAACAGCGCAGCGGAATGCGCGTCTGCTGCACCGTCCCCGTCCCTCCGGCTCGCAGCAACGGCGCAACGTCCAGTGTCGCCTCGCCAAAAGACAGGCGTAGCGG
>JBGSTI010000269.1:0-2628 GCA_041736605.1 Sphingomonadaceae bacterium | reverse complement strand
GGCGCGTGCAGCCCTTGCCCCGGCGCGCCGCAACGCCTATCTTGAGGCCATGACCGAAACCCAAGACATCATCCTGATGCCCGCCGCCGCCGCGCGCGTCGCCGTGATTGCGCAAAAGCAGGGCAAGCCCGCCATTCTGCGTCTTGCGGTTGAGGGCGGCGGCTGTTCGGGCTTTCAATATCGCTTTGGCTTGGCCGATGCGGTTGAGGGCGATGATGTGGCGGTGGAGCAGGATGGCGTGACCTTAGTGGTCGATACCATCAGCCTTGATCTGGTGCGCGGCAGCGCGGTGGATTTCGTTTCCAATCTGGGCGGTCAGCATTTCGCGGTTACCAATCCGCAGGCCGCATCGGGCTGTGGTTGCGGTTCGTCCTTTTCGGTTTGACCTTATCGTCCTAAAGCAGGGGCATGTCAGACGCACACGCCCCGATCCGTATCGCCAGTTTCAACATCAATGGCATCAAGGCGCGCCTGCCGCGCCTGATCGAATGGCTGGAAGAAACCCGGCCCGCCATTGCCTGTTTGCAGGAAATCAAGACGCAGGACGAAGGCTTTCCAGCCGCCGATTTCGAACGCATCGGCTATGGCGCGATCTGGCATGGGCAAAAATCCTTCAACGGCGTGGCGATTCTGGCGCGCGATGCCCAGCCGGTGGAAACGCAGCGCGGCCTGCCCGGCGATGAAGCGGATGAACAATCGCGCTATCTGGAGGCAGACGTAAACGGCCTGCGCGTCGCATCGATCTATCTGCCCAATGGCAATCCCCGCTCCGGCCCCAAATTCGATTATAAACTGGCGTGGATGGCGCGGCTGCGCGCTCATGCGGCGGGTCTGATGGCACAGGAAATTCCGGCAGTGCTGGCGGGCGATTATAATGTGATCCCGCGCGATAATGACGTCTATTCGGTGAAAGCCATGGCCGAAGACGCGCTGATGCAGCCCGAAAGCCGCGCCGCCTATCGCCGGTTGCTAAACGATGGCTGGACCGATGCCCTTGGCACGCGCTGCCCAAATGGCCAAGTGTGGACCTATTGGGATTATCAGGCGGGCGCATGGCAACGCGATCTGGGCTTTCGCATTGACCATCTGCTGCTCAGCCCGCTGGCGGCAGACCGCCTATTGGAAGCAGGCGTCGACAAGGCGCATCGCGGCCGCGAAAAGGCCAGCGATCATGCCCCGACCTGGGTGGAATTGGCGGTATAGCCTTATCATCATAGCATTATCCTCATGCTGAACTCGTTTCAGCATCCATCAAGCCGCTATGGTAATGTGTGAAATTGCAGATCGACCGCTGGGCAGGCGCAGAAAATGAATCCGCGCGTCAGAATGTTGGGCGGGATGGATGCTGAAACGAGTTCAGCATGACGAGGGATATTCTAACTATCCCCTCTCAATCCGCGTATTTGACGCTGCACCCATAGGCCCGCGTGGTCGGCTTGCTCACCACCTTGCCGCTGGCCAATTCGCCCAAGGCCGCCAACACATGGTTGCGCGCGCCTTTGATATCGGCGGCATCGGCAGTGGGCTTGTCGTCTATCGCGCCCTGATAGACCAGCTGACCCTTGCCATCGATCACATACATATGCGGCGTCGCGCTGGCGCGATAGGCCTTGCCGACGCTGCCGGTGCGATCAAACAGATAATGGCGGGCGGCGGATTTTTCCTTGGCGACCATCGCCTTGGCCTCGGCAGCGGTCATATAGCCCTGCTTGCCCTTGGCGCCTGAATTGATGGTCAGCCACACCACGCCCTGCCGCGCGGCTGCAGCCTGCGTGCGCTGCATATTGCCGCTATCATAATGTTTGCGCACAAACGGGCAGCCGGGATTATGCCATTCCAGCACCACGATCTTGCCCTTGAACTGCGCCAGCGACACCTTTTTGCCGTCCATGCTGGTCAACGTGAAACCGGGCGCAGCCTTGGTCGCGCGCGCGGCTGCGGCTTCGGCCTGCTGCTGGGGCGCAATCATCCCTGCCCCAAGGCCAAGGGTTGCAAGAGCCAGTGCTGCCCATGTCCGTTTCATGATGCGATCGCCTTTGCTTTACCAACCAGCATGTCGCTGGTCAGAATCTGAGGGAGAATTTCGGGCGCTTTGCCCGGCGCATATAGCACGTAAAGCGGTACGCCCGCGACGCCCTGCTGTTCCAGAAAGCGCGTGATATTGGCATCGCGGCGCGTCCAATCGCCGCGCAGCACCTGTATGTCCGCATCACGAAACGCCTTGGCGGTATCATCGCGGTTGAGCGCCACGGCCTCGTTCGCCTTGCAGGTGATGCACCAATCGGCGGTGAAATAGGCAAAGACCGGCTTATTGGCGGCGCGCAATTCGGCAAGCTTGTCCGCGTCAAAGGGCTGGCTGGCGAGCCTATCGGGCGCGGCATCAACGGCGCGTGCACTGGCATCATGGGTGGGCGCGGCGGGCAGCAGCAACAAACAGGCTATGCTGGCAGCCAACGCAACGCCGCCTGCGGCCCAGCCCGTTCCACCGGCCTTTTGCCCGCGCCCCAACCACCAGAGCGCCACGGCCAGCACCACACCGCCAATCAGCGCCACGATCACCAGATCGCGCCCACCCTGTTGGCCCAGCAACCAAAGCAAAGCCAGCGCGGTCAGCGCCATCGGCACCGC
>JBGSTI010000260.1:0-3358 GCA_041736605.1 Sphingomonadaceae bacterium | reverse complement strand
CATCCAGAGCGACGGCTTCACCCGGCTTTTTCAGCCATTGGCCGATGGTTGCTTCACTGATCGATTCACCCAATACGGGTACGACGACTTCCTTTGCCATGATGCTATTCAGCCCTTTCTCTGGCGACGGATTTCATTGCGAACATTGTGGCCCAGCGCATCGGCAATCAGCGCGCCCTGTTCGGCGACGTGACGCTTCATCAGGCCAGTGGCTGGCGATGCCGATGCAGCGCGACCGGCATAACGGGCACGGCTGGTCTTGGTTTTGGCGCGGATCAGGCATTCTTCGATATAGGGTTCAACGAATGACCAAGCGCCATTATTTTTGGGTTCTTCCTGTGCCCACACCACATCTTCCAGATTTGGCATGCGCTCCAGACGAACCGTCAACGGATCGCCGGGGAAGGGATAAAGCTGTTCGATGCGGACAATCGCGGTGTTTTCATCACCTGCCGCATTGCGCGCTTCGATCAGATCATAAGCGACTTTGCCCGAACACAGGACCAGCCGCTTCACATCCTTGTCTGCCGGCGGATTGGTATCCGACAATATGCGCATGAAGTGGCTGTTGCCGGTAAAGTCCGCTGCCGTAGACACCGCCATCTTGTGACGCAGAAGCGATTTCGGCGTCATGATGATCAGCGGTTTACGGAAATTGCGGTGCATCTGGCGGCGCAGCGCGTGGAAATAATTGGCCGGGGTGGTGATGTTGGCCACCTGGATATTATCGCCCGCGCACAGTTGCAGATAGCGTTCAAGACGTGCCGAACTATGCTCCGGTCCCTGGCCTTCATAGCCATGCGGCAACAGGCAGACCAGGCCATTGGCGCGCAGCCATTTGGCTTCGCCCGAGGCGATGAACTGGTCGTAAATGACCTGCGCACCATTGGCGAAATCGCCAAATTGCGCTTCCCACATCACCAAAGATTTGGGATCAGCCATGGCATAGCCATATTCAAAACCCAGCACGCCAAATTCGGACAGCGGGCTATCCAGCACTTCAAACCGGCCATGCGGCACGGTGCTGAGCGGGATATATTTGGTTTCCGTCTTTTGATCGACCCAGACCGAATGGCGATGGCTGAATGTGCCGCGACCTGAATCCTGACCGGACAGGCGCACGCCAAAACCTTCAGACAGCAACGATCCGAACGCCAACGCCTCGCCGGTTGCCCAGTCAAAGCCTTCGCCGCTGGTGAACATCGCCTTTTTGGCTTCCAGAATGCGGGTCAGGGTCTTGTGAACCTCATGCCCTTCCGGAACCGTGGTCAGCGTGCGGCCAAGCGAATCCATCAGCTTGCGATCAATACCGGTTTCGATATTGCGTCGCGCGCTTTCGGGATCGGCGGGGATATGCAGCCCCGACCAGCGACCGGCAAACCAGTCTGCCTTGTTCGCCTTATAGCTTTTGGCGTTTTCGAACTGCGCCTCCAGATTGGCGTTGAACTCGTCAGCATGGGCATCAGCAAAGCCGGGCTCGATGACGCCCTGTTCGACGAGACGCTTGGAATAAATGTCGCTGACCAGCGGCTTGCCACGGATCTTGGAATACATGATCGGCTGGGTGAAACCGGGCTCATCGCCTTCATTATGGCCAAAGCGGCGATAGCACCACATGTCGATGACGACATCGCGGTGGAACCGCTGGCGAAACTCAATCGCAAGCTTGCACGCATGAGTCACCGCTTCGGGATCATCGCCATTCACATGGATGATCGGCGCCTGCACGCCCTTGGCCACATCCGAAGGATAGGGCGAGGAGCGCGCGAATTGCGGGCTGGTGGTAAAGCCGACCTGATTGTTGACGATGAAGTGCAGGCAGCCGCCGGTATTATAGCCGCGAATGCCGCTAAAGCCCAGACACTCCCACACAATGCCTTGACCGGCAAAGGCGGCGTCGCCGTGCAGCAGCACGGGTAAAACCTGTTCATGCTTGCCAAGATCGTCGCGGTGCACCTGCTGGGCGCGAACCTTGCCCAGCACCACGGGATCAACCGCTTCCAGGTGCGAGGGATTGGGAACCAGCGACATGTGCACATTGATGCCGTCAAATTCGCGGTCGGTAGAAGTGCCCAGATGGTATTTCACATCGCCCGAACCGCCGACATCATCGGGATTGGCCGATCCGCCGGAGAACTCATGAAAGATCACCTGATACGGCTTGGCCATCACATTGGCGAGGACGTTGAGGCGGCCACGATGCGGCATGCCATAAACGATTTCGCGGATGCCCAATTGGCCGCCATATTTGATCACAGCTTCCAGCGCCGGGATCATCGCTTCGCCGCCATCAAGGCCGAAACGCTTGGTGCCAACATATTTCTTGGCGAGGAATTTTTCGAACTGTTCGGCCTCGATCACCTTGCCCAAAATGGCCTTCTTGCCCATTTCGGTAAAGGCAACGCCCTTGTCTTCGCCTTCCATCCGCGCCTGGAAAAAGCGGCGCTCTTCCACGTCGGATATGTGCATATATTCAAGGCCGATTTTGCCGCAATAATTGGTGCGCAGCGTATCGACGAGCTGGCGTACGGTTGCGGTTTCAAAGCCCAGATTGCCACCCAGATAAACAGGCTTATCCAGCAGCGCGCCTGAAAAGCCATGATATTCGGGCGTCAGATCAGCAGGCAAATCGCGCTGCGTCAGGCCCAGAGGGTCCAGATCAGCGGCCAGATGCCCGCGCACGCGATAGGTGCGGATCAGCATCATCGCGCGAATGGATTCGCCCGCCGCCTCAGCGACTTGGGCTTCGGTCAGCGCGACGCCCTGCATGGCGGCTACAGCCTTGATCTCCACCGCCATGCGGGTGGGGTCCATCGCTTCGGCCAAGTCGCCGCCATCGGCCATGGGCCAATGGGATTTCTGCCAGCTCGGTCCGGATTGCACATCATGCAGATCAGCGTCCACGAGGTCGAACTTCTGGCCTTCGATATTCATGGGTCAAGTCTCACCTGGGGAGAGCTGGCGGTTATGCGCCAGACCATCCGGCCTATGCCGGAAACATGGTAAACCAACGTTTAACAGGCCGCCCCGGTTCCCCACATTCAGGGGCCGGGGCGGCATGCCAATATCAGACAGTCTCTTTCAGCAGCGCGTCGAGCGTTTCGCCGAGCAGCGACGGTGATGGGCTGACGCGGATGCCCGCCGCTTCCATCGCGGCAATCTTGTCATCAGCGCCGCCCTGGCCGCCCGACACAATAGCGCCAGCATGGCCCATGCGGCGGCCCGGAGGCGCAGTGCGGCCTGCGATAAAGCCGACCATCGGCTTTGAACGACCGCGCTTGGCTTCGTCCTTGATGAACTGCGCCGCTTCTTCTTCGGCGCTACCACCGATTTCGCCGATCATGATGATCGACTTGGT
>JBGSTI010000252.1:0-2606 GCA_041736605.1 Sphingomonadaceae bacterium | reverse complement strand
CGCGCCGCCTTCAAATATCCAGTCAGATTGGCGTGTGGCAAGGCCAGCCTCGGCCGCCAGCGCCGCACCGATATCTGTATCGCCGGGCATCACATATTTGCCGCCCCAGCCATTAAAGCCGAAAAGCTGCGCCGATTGTGCGCCATTTTCTTGCACGACCAGCGGGCCAGTATCGCGCAGCCAGATATCGCCATAGACATGACGTTTGATGGTAACCGCGTCGCTGACCAAGTCGCGCGCCCGCGCTTCATTGGCATCATCGCGCACCACCAGCCGGACCGCTTGTCCGCTGGCCGCGACGGCATTGGCAAAGGCGGTAATCTGTTCCTGCGCGCGGCCCAGGTAGCCGGGCCATTCCTCTGCCGCATGGGGAAAGCCGATCCACAGCCATTGCTGCGGCGCCCATTCGGGCGGCATGATCCGGGTCATTTCATGGTCCTTGGTCTAAAGCTGCGCGTCAATTCGCCTTGGCACTCGCGCGGCTCTTGTCGCGCACGGCCTTGAACTCGTCGCCTTCCAGCCAATCGGGCCAGCTTTTCGACATCGCCATCATCCGGCCCAGCCGGTAATAAAGCTGCAAGTCCGCCATCACGCCGTCCCAGTTCCATGCCGGGTCAAATTCGTCTTTGGGGCCGTGATAACGGTTTTCGGTATAGTCCTTATTGGCCTTGGCCCCGGCTTCGCGGCCACCGGTGATCAGGTCTTCACCGCCATCAATATAGAGCATTGGCACGCCGAGTTTCGCGAGGCTGAAATGATCAGACCGGTAATAATAGCCCTTTTCCGGCGTTGGCTCTGGCGTCGCCTTGCGGCCTAGCGAATCCAGCGCGGCGGTAAGGAACAGGTCCAGCTGGCTTTTGCCCCCGCCGACAACGGTTACGTCCTTGGCCGGACCGGAGACTGACAAGGCGTCCATGTTTACCCCGCCCACCGTTTGCGCCAGCGGGAAGATCGGGTTTTCAGCATAGAATTTGGAGCCCAAAAGACCCGATTCCTCTGCCGTCACCGCCAGAAACACAACCGAGCGATCGGGCGCACCCGCCTTGGTGAACGCTTCGGCCAGGGCCACTAGAGCCGCTGTGCCAGTGGCATTATCAACCGCGCCATTGCAGATATCATCGCCATCGGGCGCAGCGGTGCAACGGCCCAGATGGTCCCAATGCGCGGTGTAGAGCACATATTCATCGGGGCGCTTTGCGCCGGGCAGCACGCCGATGATGTTCTTCGATTTGGTGCGCTTGATCGTGTTGCTGAACTGCATATTGGCCTTGAGGCCCAGTTCAACGCCCTTGAAGCCCTTGACCTGCGCCTTAGTAATCAGTGCGTCGAGATCCTGTCCGGCGGCGCTCAATATCTGGCGGGCGACGTCTTTCTGGATCCAGCCATTGGCCATGGTCTGGCTCGCGCCATCATCGGCGCTGGCGGCGTGATATTGCGGGCCGGTCCAGCTTGACTCCACGACATTCCAGCCATAGGCGGCGGGAAATTCGTCATGGACAATCAGCGCCGCCGCTGCGCCCTGACGCGCGGCTTCTTCGTACTTATAGGTCCAGCGGCCATAATAAGTCATGGCGCGGCCGCCAAAGGGGCCTTCCAGCTTTTCCTCGCCATAATCGGGATCATTGACCAGAATGATCACCGTCTTGCCCTTCACATCCAGCCCGGCATAATCATCCCAGCCTTTCTCGGGCGCGGTGATGCCATGGCCAACAAACACGATGTCGCTGGCGTCCAGCTTGATGTCAGGCTTCACCTGATAGCTGCCAACGACATAGCCGGTGCGGTAATCGAGGGTAATCGGAGCCTTGCCGCCCGTGATGGTCAACGGTGAGACATTGTTGGCGGTGATTTCCACCAACGGCACGTCCTGAAACCAGCTGTCACCATTACCGGGTTTCAGGCCCGCCGCCTTGAACTTTTCCACCAGCAAGGCCGCAGTCTTTTCCTCACCAGCCGTGCCGGGCGCACGTCCTTCAAAACTGTCGGACGACAATTGCTCGGTCACGCTTTTCATCGTGTCGACCGACAGCGTGCCGTCTTTCACGTCGGGAATATCAAGCGCGGTGGCATCGGTCGGCGTCAGCGTGCCATCGCTGGTCGGCGCGTTACAGCCTGCCAGCAGAAATAGCGGAAGGGCGATGCCCAGCATCTGATTTTTCATGTGTTTTCACCCTGATATGTCGCGACCGGTGGAGAATGGCCCGATGAAGTTCCGATCATGGCAGAGCGCGGATTGACGTTCAAGCATCACCCTGTGCAAATCGCATCAACATGAACACTCTCTCTGATTCCCCGCCCGTTCTGGTTGCCACCGACGCCGATTGGGCCAATGCCATGCAGCGCGCGAGCGCCCATTCGCCGTTTCTGGCCTCGATCATCAAAAAGCGGCCTGACCTGGCAGAACAATTGCGGGCTGGGGATTGGAACGCGGTCTGGGGGCTGGTGCGGGATGCCGGGGTGGATGCGGATGATCTGGGCACCCGTTTGCGGCGTGAGCGGCTGGCACTGGCGCTGGCGTTGGGCATTGCCGATCTGGCAGGGGCAGTGTCGCTGGAGGAACTGACGGCGCAGCTTAGCCTGTTTGCCGACCGCGCGCTGGATGCGGC
>JBGSTI010000250.1:0-5110 GCA_041736605.1 Sphingomonadaceae bacterium | reverse complement strand
AATCCAGATGGATGTGCTCAGCAACAATCCGCCGCCCGTGCCCGGTAACCGGCTGGCGGTGCTGATGACCGAAAACAAGCCGCTATATTATGTGATTTTGGGCAGCTATCCCGATGATAAGCCGGTGCCGCAAGGGGTGGAACGGGTCTTGTCCCAATGCCTGGGTGTGACACCGCATGTGCTGACCACGGGCTATTTCCAAGGGCTTGCCCCCAATCTGCAAGTGCAGATTTTTGGGGGCTTTACCAAGGCCGAGGCAGAAAAAGTGCGCGAATGGGTTCTGGAATGTGCGCCAGACGCCTATATTAAACAGGCGACGTGGATCGGCGATTGACCGCCCCTTCGGCTTGCAATGGCCCGTGCAGATGCCCATATCGGCCGGGTTGGCGGGGTCGGTTTAGCGGCTGATCTTGCATTTTTTGATTCAGACGAAGTGATGCCGTCCCTTGCATCGCTGGAGTGATAATGACCAATTCCTATCCCCTGTTGCCCTTGCGCGACATTGTTGTTTTCCCCGGCATGATCGTGCCCTTGTTCGTTGGCCGTGAGAAATCGGTCGCGGCGCTGGAAAGCGCGATGGCGGCGAACAAGGAAATTTTCCTCTTGGCTCAGCTGGATCCCGGCTGTGACGATCCTGATCGTGATGACCTGTATGACATGGGCGTTGTTGCCACGGTGCTGCAATTGCTGAAATTGCCCGATGGCACGGTGCGCGTGCTGGTTGAGGGCGGGGCGCGGGCCACGCTGGAATCGCTCGACGGCAGTGGTGAATTTGTGTTGGCCACCGTCACCATGTCGCAGGGCAATGACGTTGAAGGCACTGAGGCCGAGGCGCTGATGCGCACGGTAATCGATCAGTTCGCCGAATATGCCAAGCTCAACAAGAAATTGCCTGCCGAAGCAGCGGGGCAGGTTCAGGATATTGACGAGCCGGCCAAGCTGGCAGACGCAGTCGCCGCCAATCTGGCGATCAAGGTGTCTGACAAGCAGGCGCTGCTGACCGAAACCGATCCGGCCAAAAGGCTGGAAATGATCATGGGTTTCATGGAGGGCGAACTGGGCGTGCTTCAGGTGGAGCGCAAGATCCGGGGCCGTGTGAAGCGCCAGATGGAAAAGACCCAGCGCGAATATTATCTTAACGAACAGTTGAAGGCGATTCAGTCGGAACTGGGCGGCGGCGATGGCGAGGACGGCAATGAGCTGGCCGAGCTGGCTGAAAAGATCGAAAAGCTGAAACTGCCCAAGGAAGCCAAAGCCAAGGCCGTGGCGGAGCTCAAAAAGCTGCGCTCTATGGCGCCGATGTCGGCCGAGGCTACGGTGGTGCGCAACTATCTTGATGTGCTGCTTGGCCTGCCATGGGGCAAAAAATCGAAGCTCAAGCGCGATATCGCAGCGGCACAGGCTGTGCTGGACGCCGATCATTATGCGCTGGATAAGGTCAAGGACCGGATCATCGAATATCTGGCCGTACAGGCGCGGACCAACAAGCTGAAAGGGCCGATATTGTGCCTTGTTGGCCCGCCGGGCGTCGGCAAGACCTCGCTGGGCCGTTCCATTGCCAAGGCAACGGGGCGCGAATTTGTGCGCCAATCGCTGGGCGGTGTGCGTGATGAGGCCGAAATTCGTGGCCATCGCCGCACCTATATCGGGTCGCTGCCGGGCAAGATCGTCACCAATTTGCGTAAAGCGGGGACAAGCAATCCGCTGTTCCTGCTCGATGAAATTGACAAATTGGGCCAGGATTTCCGAGGCGACCCCGCGTCGGCGCTGTTGGAGGTGCTCGACCCCGAACAGAATGGCAAGTTCCAGGACCATTATCTGGAGGTTGATTACGACCTGTCGGACATCATGTTCGTTACCACCGCCAATTCGCTGAACCTGCCCCAGCCGCTGCTCGACCGCATGGAGATCATCCGGTTGGAAGGCTATACCGAGGATGAAAAGGTAGAGATTGCGACACGCCATCTGCTGGCCAAACAGGTTGAAGCGCATGGCCTGAAAAAGGGCGAGTTCGTGTTGGAGGAATCGGGTCTGCGTGATCTGATCCGCTATTATACGCGCGAGGCGGGCGTTCGCACATTGGAGCGCGAAATTGCCCGGCTGGCACGCAAATCGCTTCGCCAGATATTGGAAGGCAAGGCGACCAGCGTCACGATCAATGCCGACAATCTGGGCGACTTTGCCGGGGTGCGCAAATTCAAGCACGGCATGGGCGATAGCGAGAACCAGATTGGCGCTGTAACCGGCCTTGCCTGGACCGAAGTGGGTGGCGAATTGCTGACCATTGAGGCTGTGACGGCGCTCGGCAAGGGCCTGGTCAAGACCACGGGCAAATTGGGCGATGTGATGAATGAATCGGTGCAGGCCGCATTCTCGTTCGTCAAAGCACGCGCGCCCTTTTATGGCATCAAGCCCAGCCTGTTTGGCCGCAAGGACGTGCATATCCACTTGCCCGAAGGCGCGGTGCCCAAGGATGGCCCGTCCGCCGGGATTGGTATGGTGACGGCCATCGTATCGACGCTAACCGGCAATGCCGTGCGCGCCGATATCGCGATGACCGGAGAAGTGACCTTGCGCGGGCGGGTGCTGCCGATTGGCGGGCTGAAGGAAAAGCTGCTTGCGGCCTTGCGTGGTGGGTTAACCACCGTGCTTATTCCCGAAGAAAACGCCAAGGATCTGGCCGAAATTCCGGCCAATGTTCGGGAAGGCCTGAATATTATCACCGTTTCGCATGTCGATGAGGTGCTGAAACATGCGCTAGTCGATCCGCTGGTGGAAATTGCATGGACCGAAGCCGACGAATTGGCGACCCAGCCTTTGCCCGCAGCGACGGGAGATGGGTCTGCTGCAACTGCGCATTGATGATTTACATAGCCTAGAATCAAGTGACAATATTTTACCCCGCCTTTCAAATTGAAGGGCGGGGTGTTTTTTTACTTATTCAATACTGAAAGTTAGGCCTTTTATTGCTGCAATGCAAAATAATGCTGCTTTGCAAAAAAATGAAACAACCCGAATTTCCGGGCCTTTTGCGAGAATTTGCTTTGACAGCGAGAAAAATCTCGGTTCAAATCCGCAATCCCAAGACAATGATTCCAGTTTTCAAATTAGAATATGAGGGGTTGGTACGTTATGAACAAGAGTGATCTCGTCAATGCAGTCGCTGAAGCCAGCGGCCTGACCAAAAGCGATGCCACCAAAGCGATCGAGGCGGTGTTTGATTCGATTTGCGCCGCGCTCAAAAAGGGTGACAAGGTTGCTCTGGTAAGCTTTGGCACATTCTCGGTTTCCAAGCGCAAGGCTTCGACGGGTCGTAACCCACGCACGGGCGAACCGATGCAGATCAAGGCATCGACCCAGCCCAAGTTCAAGGCAGGCAAGGGCCTGAAAGACGCCGTCAACTGATTGATCCTGCGCGTTGGCCAATGGCCATTAAAAAAGGGCGGTCCCAATGGGATCGCCCTTTTTCGTACCGGTTTTGAATGTGCCGATTTGAACGCTGGCACCCGGCTTTCACCGGGGGACCAGGCGAAATTTACAGGCCGATCAGGGCCGTCGGTGCAGACTTGCTGCGCGGCGAAACATCCCAACGCAGCACTTTCATGCCGCCCTCGGTTTTTGCACCTTCATCGGTGTTATTGGCCAGAATCTCGCCATCGGTGCGGATGGTGAACGTGCCCTCAGGCAGCGTCATGCCCTTCATCATGTCGTCTTCGCTTTTTGTGCCATCGGCGCTGCCCATGGACGCAAAGGCCCCCATCATGGCGGCCATCTGTGCGCCGCCCATGCCGCCGCTGCCCTCGCTTAAGGCAAAGGCCGGGGCCTCGATGCGAACGCTGTTATCCTTGCGGGCCACGGCAGTGACGAAGGGCATGATGCCCTGCATCTGTTCAATCATCGGAAAAGCAAAGGCGTAATCCAGCCGGGTGGTGATCGCGAAATCGATTTCAAACACGCCGTCGCCCTTGTGCGTTACGTTGTTCCAGCCGCTCTGGCGGGTCAGGCGGGCGATCAGTTCGTCCACGGCCTTGGGATCGGTGGGGTCCAGGCCGCCCATCATCGCTTTCATCTGATCGGCCTGCTGCATCTTGCTGGCCTTACGGGTTTCGGCGGCAGCATCCCAATCGGCGCGCTGCTGTTCGGTTTCTTCTGCCGTGCAATCGCGATTTTCAAATGTCTGGTCGTCATAGCAACTGGCGGCAAATTCCTCAGCTGCTGCATCGGCGGCTGCACCCATTTGCATCAATTTAGACATGCCCAGCATGAACACTTCGCCCTTATAGCTGAAGCTGAAGCTGCCGTCCTTTTTGACGGTCATGTCCGAAACGAATTTGCCCGGCGAAATCAGGCACCCGGCCAGCAGCACGGTGGCAGCAACCGCCAGCGCAATGTTGCGCGCGGCGGATGAAAAACAAGGGGAAAATAGCATCAGGCCTGTCCTTTATCGTGTTTTGATCAACGAACTGCCAGCGCATATAGCGCGATTGCGGCGGCATTGGAAACGTTGAGGCTTTCCATGGCGTCGCTGATCGGCAATCGGGCGAGGGCATCGCAATGGCCCGCCACATTCTGGCGCATGCCTTCGCCCTCGGCCCCCAGAACCAGCGCGACGCGGCCCGTGGTCAGCACCTCCGCCAAGGTCGCCTCTGCTTCACCCGCCAGACCGACGCGCCAGAATCCAGCCTCGGCCAGATCCTCCAGCGCGCGCGACAGATTGACGACGCGTATCCATGGCACAATCTCCATCGCGCCCGACGCCGATTTGGCAATTGTGCCCGATTCGGCAGGCGCATGGCGATCCTGCGTGATGATGGCAGCGGCGTTAAAGGCGGCCGCAGAGCGCATGATCGCGCCCAGATTGTGCGGATCGGTGACCTGATCCAGCACCAGGATCGGGCGGTCATCCTCCTCTTCCAATATATCGGCCAGGAACAGATCGGGCAGGGGGTCTACTTCCAGCACCAGCCCCTGATGCGGCGCATCGCGGGGCACCAGACGGGCGAGATCAGCCGCCTCCGCATATTGCAGCGGGATATGCTCCTCTGGCTCCAACCGGGTCAGCGCTTCATGGCTGCCATATAGCTTGCGGATCGTGCGCTCTGGATTGGCC
>JBGSTI010000221.1:0-8247 GCA_041736605.1 Sphingomonadaceae bacterium | reverse complement strand
GTGCCTGGCGCTGAAAGACGTGCCTGCGGTCAACGCCCAGATTCAGGGCGATGAAATCGTCTATCACGACTATGTCGATATGTCGGTTGCGGTCAGCGCCCCCAATGGCCTTGTCGTTCCGGTTGTACGCAATGTCGATTCCATGTCATTCGCTGATATCGAAAAGGCTATTGCTGCCTATGGCAAAAAGGCCAAGGATGGCACGATGACCATGGCCGACATGACCGGCGGCACTTTCACTATTTCGAATGGCGGTGTGTTCGGTTCGCTGATGTCGACCCCGATCATCAACCCACCCCAGTCAGCGGTTCTGGGCCTGCACCGTATCGAGGACCGGCCTGTGGTTCGTAACGGCGAGATTGTGATCCGCCCGATGATGTACCTGGCCCTGTCCTATGATCATCGCCTGATCGACGGCCGCGAAGCCGTTACCGCGCTCAAGATCATCAAGGAAGCGATCGAAGACCCCACGCGGTTGCTGATTAATCTTTGAGCGTAAGCGCCATTTGGCGAACGGAGTTTGATATGTCCGACTATGATTTCGATGTGCTAATCATTGGTGCTGGCCCCGGCGGTTATGTTGCGGCGATCCGCGCGGCGCAGCTGGGCCTGAAAACCGCGTGCGTTGAAAGCCGCGCGACCTTGGGCGGCACGTGTCTGAATGTCGGATGCATCCCCTCCAAGGCGCTGCTCCATGCCTCCGAATTGTTCGAAGAAGCGCATGATGGCACGCTGGCCAAATTCGGCATCAGCGTCGGCACGCCGACGATTGATGTTGGCGTCATGCAGGCCGAAAAGACCAAGGCCGTGGGCGAACTAACCGGCGGTATCGAATTCCTGTTCAAAAAGAACAAGGTCACTTGGATCAAGGGCCATGCTGCGTTCACGGGCACCGACACGGTCGATGTGGGCGGCACCAGCTATCGCGCAAAGAATATTGTGATTGCCACCGGCTCGTCGGTAACCCCATTGCCCGGCGTGGATGTGGATAATGACAAGGGCGTTGTGGTCGATTCCACCGGCGCGCTGGCTCTGCCAAAAGTGCCGGGCCATATGGTCGTCATTGGCGGCGGCGTGATCGGCCTTGAACTGGGCAGCGTATGGCTGCGTCTCGGTGCCAAGGTGACCGTGGTCGAGTATCTTGACCAGATCCTGCCCGGCATGGACGGTGACGTTCGCAAGGAAGCCGCCAAGATTTTCAAAAAGCAGGGCTTTGACATCCGCACCGGCACCAAGGTGACGGGCGTTGCCAACACGGGCAGCGGTGCGACTATCACTGTCGAACCCGCCAAAGGCGGCGATGCGGAAACGATTAACGCCGACGTCGTGCTTGTCTCCATCGGTCGTCGTCCCAACACTGATGGACTGGCGCTCGACAAGGCAGGCCTTGCGGTCAATGCGCGCGGCCAGATCGATATTCATCATGATTTTAGCACCAACGTGCCCGGTATCTGGGCGATTGGCGATGTTGTCCCCGGCCCGATGCTGGCGCACAAGGCCGAGGATGAAGGCATTGCCGTGGCCGAGAACATCGCTGGCATGACGGGCATCATCAATCATGATGTGATCCCCAGCGTCGTTTATACCTATCCCGAAATCGCGGGCGTTGGCTTGTCCGAAGAAGCGGCCAAGGAACTGGGCGCGATCAAGGTCGGCAAATTCCCGATGATGGCCAACAGCCGCGCCAAGGCCAATCGCGACACGGATGGCTTTGTCAAAGTGATCGCTGACGCTGAAACCGATAAGGTTCTGGGCATCTGGGCCATCGCATCGGTGGCCGGCACGATGATCGCTGAGGCATGCGTAGCCATGGAATTTGGCGCGACGTCCGAAGACATCGCCTATACCTGCCACGCCCACCCCACCCATGCCGAAGCCCTGAAGGAAGCGGCGATGGGCGTGCGCGGCAAGCCGATCCACGCCTGATGCCCTGCGCGCAGAGCCTCTGCGCGTGAGGGATGCTCTGCCCCAAGCTTTCGCTACTGCCGATCCGGTGGCGGCGCTGGGGCCATTGCTGCCATTTCTGGACCTGATGGGCATTGCGGTGTTCGCCGTATCCGGCGCGCTGGCCGCCGCGCAAAAGCGGCAGACCTTGGTCACCTTTGCCTTTTTCGCGCTGATTACCGGGGTCGGCGGCGGCACAATTCGCGATTTGATTATCGGTGCACCCGTATTCTGGGTGCATGATCGCAGCGTTCTGATCGTCATTTTCACTGTGGTGCTGATGGTGTGGTTCACGCCAGTGCGCTGGTGGCCCGAACGCATGCTCGATTGGGCCGACGCGATGGGCCTTGCCGCTTATTCGGTATTTGGTGCGGCCAAGGCGCTGGCCTTTGGCATCGATCCGCTCGCTGCCATAACCATGGGTGTGGTCACCGGCTGTGTGGGCGGGATCATCCGTGACGTACTAGCGGGCGAACCAAGTATTTTGATGCGGCCAGAGCTTTACGTGACGGCGGCGGCGCTGGCGGCGGCGGCTTACGTGTTTCTGAATTGGTTGGGTTTGGGACAAGGGCTAGCGGCAAGCCTTGCTGCCTTGGCAGGCTTTGCCTTGCGCGGTCTTGCCATTTGGCGCGGCCTTGCCCTGCCCGCCTATCGCCAAAACGACTGACGCAAAAAGGGCCGCCCTGCCCTCAGACAAAGCGGCCCCTTTGGCTAAATTGCAAACCAGATCAATAATCGCCCGATGGCGTCCAGTCATTCTGGCTGTAGTCGCGATCATCCTGTTGCGGCGCATTATAGTCACCAAAGCGGCCCGAACGGCTGGCATCGATTTGCAGATAGTCGATCCGGCCATTGTTCGAAACGCCGCACTGGAAACCTTCCACCCCGCGTGAAGAGGTAAGCTCACCCGCAACACGCCAACCGCTACCTTCGCGCGATACGCCGGTGACGCGATCGACACGCGCATTGCTGCCTGCCTGACGTTCTGCTGCGCGCGAACATTGGTCTGCGGCATCATCATAGCTGGATGAGCCGCGACGGTCATAACGATCGCTACGGTCGTTCGATTTGCTCGATGCGCCTGCAATGGCTGCAATACCGCCCAGAATCAGAACGCCCGCAAGAATATCGCCGCCGTCAATCCGGTCGCGATGGCGATGACGGCCATAGCCACGATAGCGGTTGGCGGTCTCGGCATCGACGCTCCACGCGCTGGTTTCCAGCACAGAGGCGCCATTGCCCCCGCGATCACCCGGAATCTGCGTTTCGGCAGCCGAAGCCGCCACCGGCAGCAGTGCAACGGAAAGCGCGGTGCCAAGGCCCAGCGCACGGCGTGCAAAAGATGCAATCATGTCTGCTACTCCCAATACCGGCGCTGGTGAATTGCCCCGCCGTCCCTGTTTATGATCAAGAGTTAGGCGGTCCAGCCTTTCACAGGGCTGAACCGCCTGAACCCCCAAATTTTACCAGCGGCCACCGCGACCAACACCGGTGATGCGAACATCCTGAACGCGGCCACCTTCGATGATGCAGCTGAATTTGCCACGATCACCATATTGGTCGCGCCAGCCACGGCCGCCATATTGGCCAACTTCGACTCGGCCCGTCACGCGATAGCCATAACGGGTGCGATCAATGTTGCGGACATCGGTTACGTCGCCACCCCGGCCCAGACGGCGCTCAGTTGCGCGGACGCACTGTTCAACGGCCTGACGCGGGCCCATGCGGTAGCCGCCACCATAGCCACCGCGATTGTCATAACCGGCGCGGTCATAGGCATAGCCATCAGTACGGCGATCATAGCGATCATCATAGCCGCGATCATTGTCTGACGCGGCAGAGGCAATGGCGGCAATCCCGCCGATGATCAGCGCACCGGCAATTACGTCGCCAGCGGAAACACCGTCCCGGTCACGGGCGGCAGCGGGGGTTGCGGACACAGCCAGTGCTGCTGCAGTGGCGGTTCCGATCAGCGCATTGGTAAACTTCGTCATCGCACTATCCTTTCATCGGACCTGCCCGAAACCATTTCCGAGCCGATGAAGGAGTTTTAGCGATTCGTGTCTGTGACAATGCTGAATTGCCCTGACAGCGATTGTTCATGTTAAGTCACTCCAACATGAACAATCGTAAAGCCATCAGGGAACGAGTTTCAGCCCCGTCCATTTCGCCAGAAAAGCGTAAATGTCAGAAAACTCGGCAATTACCTTATCGGTCGGCTTGCCTGCGCCATGGCCAGCCCGCGTTTCGATGCGGATCAGATGCGGCTTGTCGCCCAGATCGGCGGCCTGCAACGCGGCGGTATATTTGAAACTGTGGCCGGGAACGACTCGGTCATCGGTATCGGCGGTTGACACCATGATGGCCGGATAGGCCGTCCCCGATTTCACATTGTGATAGGGGGAATAGGCGCGCAGCAGCTTCCAATCCTCCGCCCGCTCAGGATAGCCATAATCATCGACCCAATAGCGGCCAGCGGTGAACTTGTCGAAGCGCAGCATATCCATCACGCCCACCGCTGCATGGCCCGCTGCAAACAAATCAGGCCGCTGGTTGACCACCGCGCCAATCAACAGGCCGCCATTGGAGCGTCCTTCGATGGCCAGACCATCAGCAGGCGTCACGTTATTGGCAATCAGCCATTCACCCGCCGCGATGAAATCATCGAACACATTCTGTTTGTTGGCGCGACGACCGGCATCATGCCAAGCCTTGCCATATTCACCGCCGCCCCGGATATTGGCGACCGCAAAGGCCCCGCCCGATTGCAGCCACGCCATGCGCGTCGACGAATAGCCCGGCGTCACCGAGATATTGAAGCCGCCATAGCCATAAAGGATGGTCGGCACCGGTCCCGTAACAGCCTTGGGTTTGATGACGAACATCGGGATTTTGGTGCCATCCTTGGACGGATAAAATATCTGCGTAGTTTCAAAATCGTCAGGACTGAACGCCAGCTTGGGCTTGGCAAACACGGTTGTTGCGCCGCTGGCCGTATCGAGGCGATAAATCGCACCCGGCTGGGTAAAGCTGGAAAAAGCGAAAAACGTTTCGGTCTTGCCGGGCTTTCCGCCAAATCCCGATGCGGTGCCAATGTCGTTTAGCGCGATGTCCTTTACCGGCACGCCATCCAGCGTCAGCATCCGCGCCGCTGATTGCGCGTCCTTGAGGTAAGACAGGATCAGCTTGTCGCCAACGATTGAGGCACCGGCGAGCGTTTCCGCCCGCTCGGCAACAACATCGGTGAACAGTGGCGTTGGGGCGGACATATCCGCCTTGACCACTTTCAGCCGCGCTGCGTCCTTGTCTGTCACGAACCACAGGCTGTCACCAATGCCTTCTATCAGCCGCCAGTCATTTTCAAAGCCCTTGATCAGCGGGCGCGGGTTCCAATCGCCCTGCCCCAAAGCCACCGCATGCAGCTCATATTTCTCATCCGTTCCCGATGACGATGTGATGATGGCCCAGCGATCATCATGGGTCAGTTCAATCACGTGGTTGAGTTCGGGGCGATCAGGCGTCGCATAGACCGGAATATCGGCCGATTGCGGGGTGCCAATGCGGTGATAATAGATCGTCTGGTTAAGGTTCAGCGATTGAAACGCTGCGCCTTCCTCTGGTGCAGGAAACCGCGAATAGACGAATGCATCGGGGCCAACCCAGCTGAGCCCGGTAAATTTGGCCCAGCGGATTTCATCATCCAGCGGCTTGCCAGTTTCGACATCCAGCACCCGGATAATGCGCCAATCGGTGCCGCCATCCTGCACCGAATAAATCAGGCGTTTGCCATCTGCGCTGGGCACCCAGGCATCAAGCGCCGTCGCGCCATCCTTGGCCCAGCCATTGGGATCGATCAGCACCCGGCCCTCGCCCTCCAGCCCATCGCGAACATAAAGCACGGCCTGATTTTGCAGGCCATCATTGCGCATATAGAAATATTTGCCGCCGCGTTCGGTGGGAATGCCAAAGCGTTCATAGTCGAACAGCTTCTTCATCCGTTCGGCCAGCACATCTCGGCCCGGCACGGTTTTCAGATGTGCTGCCGTGGCTGCATTCTGGGCATCGACCCAGGCCGCCACTTCCTTGTCAACGCGCACGTCATTTTCGAGCCAGCGATAGGGATCAGCGATCTTCTCGCCGAAAAATTCCTCAACCAGCGGTTCCTTGCGCGTTTCGGGATAGGTCGGCGTGGTGTCTACGGCAATCATCTCAGCGTCCGCCGGCGATGCGAGGGCTAGGCCGGGCGTGGCCAACAGTGACAGGGTCAGAACACTGGCCAGCGATTGCGAAAAGATCGAGCGACGCGAAGAAGGTTTCAATGGTTCTGGCTCCAGAAATTGCGGACTAAGCCCTTTCTAGCAGTCGCTTAAGCCTTGGCAACATTGTTGCGACGGTAACTTTGCTGTTCGCCGACAACAATTGTGCTCCGGCGTAGGCCGGAGCCGTGGCGGTGAATCTCAATGCCGTCCTATCATCGCCACCACTCCGGCCTGCGCCGGAGTACCAATGCTATGGGGTAAGTTATGGCGCCCACGAAAAAGGCCGCATCCCTTGCAAGATGCGGCCCAAATCTGTGTTGGTGCCAAAGGCAGCGAAGATCAATCTTCGCCGTCATCCTCAGTCATCACTGGACCCGAATCCTGGCCCTTGGCCGAGGTGTCACGGTCAACCAGTTCGATAATCGCAATCGGCGCAGCGTCCGAAGCGCGGTAACCGGCCTTGATGATGCGGGTATAGCCGCCATTGCGATCAGCATAACGCTTGGCCAGTTCTTCGAACAGCTTACGCTCTTGGGCATCGTCCAGCAGACGGGCATGGGCGAGACGACGGTTCGAAAGACCGCCATTCTTGGCCAGCGTGATCAGCTTTTCGGTATAGGGGCGCAGTTCCTTGGCCTTTGATACCGTGGTGGTGATCTGTTCGTGTTTGATGAGAGCCGCCGCCATGTTGCGCAGCAGCGCGAGGCGATGGGCAGAGGTGCGCTGAAGTTTGCGTCCACCATGTTTATGACGCATGTTCTTTTCTCCGTTTGTAGGGGGTCCGTATCAGGTAACCCGATCCAGGCTGATAAGGGTCAGCCCATCCCTGTTATTCGGCAAACCAGCCCTTCCGATCCTAGGAACCGGAAGGGCAAGCGATTAACCGAGCAGTTCCTGTTCCAGCTTCTTGGCCATTTCCTCGATATTCTCGGGCGGCCAGCCGGGGATGTCCATGCCAAGGCGCAAGCCCATGGACGACAAGACTTCCTTGATTTCGTTGAGCGACTTGCGGCCGAAATTCGGCGTGCGCAGCATCTCTGCTTCGGTCTTTTGCACCAGATCGCCAATATAAATGATATTGTCGTTCTTGAGGCAATTGGCCGAACGGACGCTGAGCTCCAGCTCGTCGACTTTCTTGAGCAGATAGCGGTTGAGTTGGTTCGCATCGCTTTCTTCGGCAGCAGGCATGCCAGCCGAGACACCCGATGGGGCCGCAACCGACAGCGAGTCTTCGAAGTGAACGAACAGCTGCAACTGGTCCTGAAGGATGCGTGCCGAAAAGGCCACGGCATCTTCTGGCGACACAGTGCCATCGGTTTCGATCATCAGCGACAGCTTGTCGAAATCGAGTTCCTGGCCAACGCGGGCGTTTTCGACCTTGTATGACACCTGACGGACCGGCGAATAGAGCGAATCAATCGGGATCAGGCCGATGGGCGCATCAACCGGGCGGTTCGACACGGCGGGGACATAGCCCTTGCCAGTATCTGCCGTCAGTTCCATGTTGAAGCTGGCGCCTTCATCAAGATGGCAGATTACCAGATCGGGGTTCATCACTTCGATGTCGCCCGATACGGCAATGTCGCCAGCCTTGACTTCAGCCGGGCCAGTTGCCGACAGCTGCAAACGCTTGGGGCCTTCGCCTTCCATGCGCAGCGCGATCTGCTTTACGTTGAGGACGATGTCGGTCACGTCTTCACGCACACCGGCAAGCGACGAGAATTCATGCAGCACGTTCTCGATCTTGATCGAGGTGATGGCTGCACCCTGAAGCGACGACAGCAGCACACGGCGCAGGGCATTGCCCAGCGTCAGGCCAAAGCCACGCTCAAGCGGTTCTGCAACAAAGGTCGCTTTACGCCGGGAATCGCCGCCAGCCTTGATTTCAAGGCTGTTGGGCTTTTTCAATTCCTGCCAGTTCTTCATATTGACAGTCATGGACTTCCCCTAAATTTCGGTGCCCGATACGGGCGAATGGGATGAGCGGCCAAGGGCCACCCGGTGCGCCAGGGTCCGCAGGCCCCGGCAGGGCAGCGCCTGTTCA
>JBGSTI010000218.1:0-3644 GCA_041736605.1 Sphingomonadaceae bacterium | reverse complement strand
CACCATTTCCCCTCCCTCCTAAAAACACCGGGCGTAAACGCCATTTCAAGGCGTATTTCAGGGTTTGCGCGGGGCCTTTCTTAGCATGCTGTTAATCGTCATTCGGTATTGATTGGCTTGTCCGGTTGTGGGGCCGGGCGCGCAAGAGCTTTGTTTTAAAGCTCGAACCAACGCCAACCACCATGGCTGCCCGTGCAGCCATTGGGAGCCAATGATGATCGACAACGCCGCCCACGTCAGCCACTTTGCCGGAAATGCGCTTTCCGATGCTGTTGACGTGCCCGGCCTTGATCCGGCCAGTATCGATGATCGGCGCGTCGAAACGCGGCAAATCACCATCTTGCGAATCGCCAAGATTTCCAGCGAATCCAATGTGCAATTCTGCCTGGTCCGCAATATTTCCAGCGGCGGCCTGATGGCCGATCTGGCCCTGCCGATCCGCGAAGGCGAAAAAGTATCGGTCGAGATCAATGGCGGCGAGGCGCTTTATGGGTCGGTGATGTGGATCAATGGTCAGGCTGTGGGCATCGGGTTTGACCTGCCCGTGTCGCTCGACCGGGTGCTATCCAAACATGGCAGCATTTTGGCGCGCCGCACCCCACGCCCGCCACGACTGGAAGTCGACATGCCGGCAAAATTGTGGATCGAACATCGCGGCCACGCAGTGCAAAGCATCGATATTTCCGCAGGCGGTGCCAAGCTGCGCTTTGCCGGACAGGCGGCGCGTGACGATCTGGTCAGCATCCTGATCCCCGGCCTGAAACGGATCGAAGGGTCTATCCGCTGGGTCAAGAACGGGCTGGTCGGCATTGCGTTCAACCAAAAGCTGCGCTTTGCCGAGCTGGCCGAATGGCAGGCCCAGCATCACGGACAGCACCAAAGCTGATCCTCACGCCGCGCGCAGATCAGCCCATTCGGGATGGCGATCAAAGCTGGCGACCACATAGCTGCAAATCGGCACAATTTTCGCATCCTCCGCCTTGGCCTGCGCAATCAGCGCATCAACCAGCAAAGCCGCGACGCCGCGCCCACGAAACGCCGGGGGCACAAAGGTATGATCCGCCGCCAGTCGATCCGGCCCACCATCATGATCGGGGCCAAGGCGTTTATAGGTCAGCTCTGCCTCTTCGCTGATGCCATCGATATGCGCGGTAAATGCGCCATGGCCATCGTTTTCGGCATGGCGGATATGGACAGGGTCGGTCATCGCTGGACTCCTAAATTCGCCCCTTCTATGCCAACAGCTTGACGCAAGTGGCACGAGTGCGCAAGGCGCAGTCCCATGCGATTTTTCTCTGACAATGCAGCCCGCGTCCACCCGGCCCTGTGGCAGGCGATGGCCAAAGCCGATGCGCTAGACAGTGCCTATGATGGTGACGCGCATTCAGCGCGACTGGACGGCGTGTTCAGCGACCTGTTTGGCACGCCCGTCCGCGCGCTATGGGTGCCCACGGGCACGGCAGCAAACTGCTTGGCACTGGCGGCGTTGTGCCCGCCCTATCGCGGCATCATCGCGCATGAAGAAGCGAATATCGTGGTGGATGAGGCTGGCGCACCCGGTTTCTATACCGGCGGCGCATCGGTGCTGAGCGTCGCTGGCGCGGGCGCAAAGCTGAACCCAGAGGCGATCACCGCGCGGCTGAATGGCATCCGCCCCGATGTGCATCAGGTGCAGGCCGCCTGCATCACCATCACCAATGCATCGGAATATGGGCTGGCCTATACGCCGGACGAAGTTGCCGCCTTGGGCGATCTGGCGCGGCAACGCGGGCTGAAACTGCATATGGATGGCGCGCGCTTTGCCAATGCCGTGGCGCATCTGAATTGCCATCCCGGCGACGTTACATGGCGGGCGGGCGTGGATGCGCTGAGTTTTGGTTGTGTCAAAAATGGCGGAATGAACGCCGAAGCAATCATTTGTTTCGACACCAAAATTGCTGATGAAATCGCGGTGCGGCGCAAGCGCGCGGGGCATCTGCAATCCAAGGGCCGCTATCTGGCGGCGCAATTGCTGGCGATGATCGAGGAAGATTTGTGGCTGGACAATGCCCGCGCCGCCAATGCCGCCGCGCAGGTGATTGCGAGGGCGGCCCCGGCGCGCCTGCTATTTCCGGTGCAGGCCAACGAGATTTTTCTGGCGTTAAGCCGCACTGAAGCCGCATCATTGCGCGACCAAGGCTTTGATTTTTACGACTGGCCCAATCCCAAAACCGGTGCCCCCGATGGCGCGGCGCGGCTGGTGACGGCGTGGGATAGCGAACCCAATGATGTCGCTGCACTTGCATCGGCACTTGCGGCGTTATGAGCGACCAGCCCAAGACCTTCGCGCCCGGACAGGCCCCGTTGTTGACCCCGCGTATCTTGCTGCCCTTCCTGCTGGTCACCCTGATCTGGGGATCGACCTGGCTGGTGATACGCGATCAGGTGAGCGCCGTGCCGCCGGGCTGGTCGGTCACCTGGCGCTTTGCCATTGCCACGTTCGGTATGTTTGCGCTGGCACTGTTTCGTAAATTGCCTTTGACGCTGGACCGGCGCGGACAGATGCTGGCGATCCTGATCGGCATTCCGCAATTCGCGCTCAATTTCAATTTCGTCTATCGCGCCGAATTGTACATCACATCGGGGCTGGTCGCGGTGCTGTTTGCGCTGCTGATTGTGCCCAATACCGTGTTTGCGCGGATATTCCTGAAACGGCCCATCGCCGTGCCGTTCATCATTGGCACGATCATCGCCATTGGTGGGGTCGGCCTGTTGATTGCGCACGAATATCGCATGGCGCCGGTGGGCGGCCAGGCCGTGCTTTGGGGCACACTGCTGATCTTTGCGGGCATATTAACGGCATCGGTTTCCAACGTGCTGCAAGCCAGCGAACGGATGCGCGATTATCCGATCATCACCGTGCTGGCATGGTCGATGCTGTGGGGCACGCTGGCCAATTGCGTGCTGGCCTTCGCGCTCAATGGCCCGCCCGTGTTTGAATGGCGGATCGGCTATGCGGCTGGGCTTTTCTATCTGGGCATTGTGGGGACGGTGGTTACCTTCCCGCTTTATTCGGCGCTGATCCGCGACATTGGCCCCGGCCGCGCCGCCTATACCAGCGTGCTGATCCCAGTGGTGGCGATGATGCTGTCGACGCTGTTTGAGGGTTATCGCTGGTCGCTGCTGGCGGCGGCGGGCGGAGTGTTGGTGATGATCGGGCTGGTCGTGGCCATGCAGGCGCGCAAACCGGCGCGATAATCAGGATAGGCGGGCTGCCAGCCCAATAGGCGCTTGGCCTTTTGATTGGCGACGCGGCGGTTCTCGGCATAGAAGCCGCGCGCCATGGGCGACAGGCCCGCCTGATCCAATGTCTGCAAGGGCGGCCAATCCAGCCCCAAAAGGTCACACGCCGCCTCAATCACCGCATTCTGGCTGCACGGCACATCATCGGCCAGATTATAGATGCCCGGCGCGCCATCCAGCGCCGCGATCACCCCCGATCCGATATCATCGACATGGCAGCGGCTAAACACTTGATCGGGCAGATCGATGCGGTGCGCCCGCCGGTGTGCCATGCGGTCCAGCGCGCTGCGGCCGGGTCCGTAAATGCCAGGCAGGCGAAAAATATGGGTGCCCGGCGTCAAGCCCTGCCACGCCAGATCAGC
>JBGSTI010000197.1:0-5124 GCA_041736605.1 Sphingomonadaceae bacterium | reverse complement strand
CTGTTCCTATGGCCGAAGCCTGGCCCAGTGCGGCGCAGGTGGATCTGGTGACCCAGCGCCGGGCGAGCTTTCCGATGCAATCGCTGGTGACATCGATTGATTGGTATCAGCCACAAGAGGTCGTGCGCGGCGGCAATGCCGCTCCATTTGAACCCGTGGTAAGCCCCAGCATCCGCGCCGATGCGCTGGCCGCCGCAGAGGCCCTGGCGGTGGAGCAGGAAAGCCATGCGCTGCTGATCTGGCGCGGTGGCAGGCTGGAGCTGGAACGCTATTGGAACGGCCATGGTCGCACCACCCGGTTTGAAACGGCATCCATGGCCAAAAGCGTGGTGGCGCTGGCGATGGGCGCGGCGGTGCAGGCGGGAAGGCTGCGGTCCGTTGACGATCCCTTGGGCCGCTATGTGGCATGGGAAAAAACGACGCCACGCGGGGCATTGCCGGTGCGCGCCTATCTGGAAATGGCCAGCGGCATTGAAACGCCGCCCTTTGGCGGGCCGAATGATGGTCCCTATTGGCAATATGCGCTGGGTGATGACTTGCGCGGGGCGGTGGCGCATTGGCCCGATGGCTGCGCGCCGCGCACCGAGTTTTGCTATGCCAATGCCAACACCGCCATGCTGGGCTGGGCGATTGAGGGCGCAACGGGCACACGCTATGCTGATTGGCTATCGCGTAGCATCTGGCAGCCGATTGGCGCGGGCGATGCCAGCCTGTGGCTAGACCGCGCCGGGGGCAGCCCGCGCTATTCCTGTTGCCTGATAGCCAGCGGGCAGGACTGGCTGCGCGTTGGCCTGCTGGTGCTGAACAAGGGCAAGGTGGGCGGCAAACAGATCGTCGCTGCCGACTGGATTGATCGCATGACAGCGCCATCGCCTGCCAATGCCAATTATGGCTGGCAGATCTGGCGCGGCAACCCGCACAATCCGGCGCGCACCTATGGCAAGGCAATCCGCGCCGTTGTGCCCGCCAAGCAACCCTTTGCCCGCGATGATGTGGTCTATTTCGATGGATCGGCGGGACAACGCGTCTATATCGTCCCGTCGGAACAGATGGTCATCGTGCGCATTGGCCAGCCGCAAGTGGATTGGGATGATTCCGCCTTGCCCAACGCGGTGCTGGTCGGAATCTAAGCGTTCCAGACGGTTTCCAAAATGCTGGCCGGATTATCCAAATATTGCGGATGCTGCGCCGCCATGCCGTCCAGCCAGCTTTGCGGCATCGCCTCCAGCGCCACATTGGTGCGGCCAACGCCCGAACAGCTTAAATGCCCCGGCGAACCGGCAGGCATCTGCATCCATGGCCGCCAGCTGGTGACATTGGTATAGGAAACCAGCGCCGATACCTGCGTCGTCGCCGGATCATCCAGCGCGGCCAGCGGGGCCTGAAAATGCGTGGTATCGGCATAGCGGAACGGACGCATTCCGGGGATGCTGGCGGCGGTATCCAACTGCTCGACCAGAAACAGATCATCACCCACCACGCGCAAGGGCAGCACATTGTGCGTCATCGCCAGACCCGGCGGCGCGGATTTGAGCGAAAAGCTGAGATCAGGAGCCACCTGAAGGATATTGGGCGCATGGCCGCTATTCTTCACCGCCACCGTCTGGCCGGTAAAGGGGTTGGCAAATTCGGTCATTGCTGCGCCGGTCGCGGGATCGGTGAAGAACGCGATTTCAGCCACGGCCAAATGATAGCCGCCCTTGCCATCGGGCCTGCTGTGCGAAAACACGCCAGACACCACGCCGAATACCGGCGTCGCCTTGTCATCAACCACGCCATAATATTGGCCAATCGTCCAGTTCATGTTCAACCGGTCGGTCAGCGCGCCGCGCATCAACATATAGGCACGCAGACGGCGCGCAGGATCATTCCAGTCGCTTGCGCTCAGGCCCTTTGCCGCCAGAGCGGGTACACAGCCGTGAACTAACGCACCCCCGGTCAGAACTGCCATGGTCGTCAGCATGTGTCGCCGGTTCAGCCCTGTCACATCGTGTCTCCTGTTAAAGCCGGTGCAGAATGGCATCGCGCGCCCAAGTTCCGCAAGCGCAGCCGGATTTGTCCACAAAGCGGATAAAGCCGGTTTAGCTTGCATGATGCGCCGCGGCTAAACCAAGGTGGGCCAAACACCAGCATAAGGGCCGTTTCATGGCAAAATCCTCCCCGTCTGATTTGCTTGCTGCCCTAAAGGCCGAACTGGGCGACGGCGTGCTGATCGATGAACAGACGCTCTCAATTGCGCGCAATGATGTCTATCGCACCGGCGGCGCGCCCATCGCGGTGGTAAAACCGGTAAGCGTTGCGGCGGTGCAACAGGCGGTAAGGCTATGCGCGGCGGCGGGCATTGCCATGGTGCCGCGCGGCGGCGGGGCCAGCTATACTGATGGGTATCTTTATGCGCCGGGCGGGCATGTGCTGTTTGATCTGGGCGCGCTGGATTCGATCCGCATTGATGAAACGAATCTGATCGTCACAGTGGGGGCAGGGGCCACATGGGCGGCCTTGAAAGACGCGCTCGACGCCAAGGGCTTGCGCACGCCGTTCTGGGGACCATTTTCCGGCCTTGCCGCGACGATAGGCGGCAGCATCAGCCAGAATACGCTCAGCCATGGTAGCAACGCGCACGGCATTTCGGCACAATCGGTGCTGGGCATGGATGTGGTGCTGGCCAATGGCGATGTGATGCGCACCAATGCCAGCGATGCCACGCGCTTTTACGGGCCGGATTTGACTGGGCTGTTCACGGGCGATTGCGGGGCGCTGGGCCTGAAAGTCGCGATTACCCTGCCACTGATCCACAAATCTCCTGCAATTGAGGCGCTGTCTTTCGCGTTCGATGATTTCGCCAGCTATCACGCGGCGGTGCGTGAAGCGCAGGCCGAGCGGCTGGACGATTCGCATTTCGGCCTCGATTTGGCGCTTTCGCAAGGGCAGATCGGGCGGCAAGAGAGCGTGGGAGCCAAGCTGAAAATCGCCGCCGATGTCATCCGCAAATCGCCCGACAAGCTGAAAGGCATCGCCCAGGTCATCCGTATGGGGATAGCGGGCGAAGACCCGATGCGTTCCGGCGCCTATATGTGCCATTTCATTGTCGATGGCTGTGATGCCAGCGATGCCGCCGCCAAGGCCAAGCGTCTGCGCCGGGTGATTGCACCCTTTGGCCGCGAAATTGCCAACACGATCCCGGCCTTTGTCGCGGCCATGCCCTTTGCGCCGCTGGCCAATATTCTGGGGCCGGGGGGCGAACGCTGGGTGCCCATTCATGCCGTGCTGAACCATGACAAGGCGGTGGCTTTCGATACCGCGTTCAAGGCGCTGCTGGTGGCGCGCAAGGACCAGATGGAGGCGCAGGGCGTGTGGGTGGGCACGATGTTTTCGCCCGCCGGTTCGTCTGGCTTTTTGTATGAGGTCGCGCTCTATTGGCCCGATGATCGCACCGCCTATCATCGTAATGTGCTGGGCAATGCGCATCTGGCAGCCCTGCCTGCCTTTGGCGATAATGCCGCCACGCGCGCCTATGCCGATGAACTGAAACAGGCGATCATTGCGCTGATGCAGGACTATGGCGCGGCGCATTTTCAGATCGGCCGCGCCTATCCCTATCAATCACGGCTAGATCCCCGCGCGGCGCTTCTGCTTAAGGTTATCAAGGCAGAGCTGGACCCCAAGGGATTGATGAACCCCGGCGTGCTGGGGCTTTAGGGCTCTAGCTTTCGGCACCTTGCAGGCCGACATCGCTGAACCGCGCCATGATGGCGGCCGCCAGCAGGTTCAGCGTCACCGGCACCACGGCAAAGGCCATGACAATGCCGGTCAAGGCGCTGTCTACTTGTGGCAGGCCCTGCACAGCCTTTGCCGAGTCAAAGCCATAGGATGACAGGATCAGGCCAACCAGCAAGGTGCCGCCCAGCGCAAAGGCGATCTTGTCACACGCGATCCAGGCGGCGGAATAGAGCCCTGCGCAATCCGGGTCTTCGGCGGCAACATCGCTCATCATCGAAAAGCCTAGCATGGCCCAGCCGCTATTGCCCAAAGCTGCAATGAACGACAGGGCAAAGGCTGCGCCCGCGCCCCAGTTTGCGCCAAAGCCCCACACCATATAGGTTCCGGCGTAAAGCAATGTGGCATAGATATAGGCGCGTTTTTTGCCAGTTTTGGCCGACAATTTGACCCAGAATGGCTGGGCAACGATGATGCCAGCGCAAGCGGCCAGCACAATGCCGCCGATGATCTGAAACGCATCGCTGCGCCCCATATTATAGGTCAGGAAATAGAGCAAAGCGGCATAGCCCATGCCTGCGCCGGTGAGCTGCATCAGGTTGACACCCAGCAACGGCGTAAAGCGTGATCGGAAAATCTTGGCCAGCGCCATAGCGGGGCTGAGCCGTTTGGCGATCGTGTCAGCCAGGGTTTCACGCGGCATTGCCTCGCTTGCGTTGCCACGCGTTGCAAAGAACGCGACCAGCAGCGCCATCGGGCAGATAACCGCCAGCACCAGCGACATCGCCTCATAGGCAGGCTGGCCGCCGCCATAGGCCGTGACAACCGCAGGGGCCAATGCCCCGGCCACCAGCACGCCAATCGCCGTGAACACCAATCGCCAAGCCATGATATGGTTGCGCTCTGTAGCATTGGTGGTCAGTTCCCCGGCCAGCGCCAGATAGGGCACCGAAAAGCTGGCGAACACCGCCATATACAGGCTGAATGCGCCGCCGATATGGATCAGCTTTGCGGTCTGATCGCCATCGGGCACATGGAATAGCAGGATCATGGCCAGCGGCGACAGCAACACTCCGGCCAGCAGCCACCAACGCCGCGCGATGCGATTGCGCATGCGGTCAGACATAATCCCCACCGATACATCCGCACATAGGCCGATGATCAGTTTCGGCACGAATATCGTTGCCCCCGCCACATCGGGCGCAATGCCTAACACGGTGGTCATATAGAACATCAGCAGCAGCGAGGGCAGATCGCGGAACACCTGTCCCGCAATCTGGCCCACGCCATAGCCAATCTGCACGGGCAGGCCAGCGCCCTTTACTGATGGAGTGCCGGGGGCGGCCTGCGTCATGCTGGTCATGTTGGCTTAGGCTCCGCCCTGTTTCGGCGCGGCGGGCGGCGGAC
>JBGSTI010000184.1:0-3169 GCA_041736605.1 Sphingomonadaceae bacterium | reverse complement strand
GATCACGTGGCGGCGGATTTTCATGCTGGGGGTCATTTCGCCATTTTCGATGGTGAACGGTTCATCGGCAAAGGTGAATTGGCGGACTTTTTCGATCACCGACACATCGGTATTCACTCGGTCGACCGCGGCGCGGATCGCCGCCTTGAAGGTCGGGTTGCTCTGCATTTCGGCAAAGTCGTATTTCTTGCCCTCGGCCCGCGCCCATTCCAGCGCCCATTCGGGATCAGGAACGATCAGGCCCACCAGATAGGGCCTTTTGTCGCCAATCACCATCGCTTGCAGGATTTCGGGTTGCAGGGTCAGCATGCCCTCAACGCGCTGGGGCGAGACATTGTCGCCCTTGTCATTGACGATCAGATCTTTTTTGCGGTCGGTAATCTTGATGCGACCGGCCTCGTCAATATGCCCGATATCGCCGGTGTGCAGCCAGCCATCAACCAACACCCGCGCGGTTTCCGCCGGATTGTGCCAATAGCCTTTCATCACCAGTTCGCCGCGCACCAGAATTTCGCCATCCTCGGCAATGCGCACTTCGGTATCGGCCAAGGGCGGGCCAACCGTGTCCATGCGGATGCCCGCTGACGGACGATTACAGCTGATGATCGGGCCAGATTCGGTCTGGCCATAGCCTTGCAACAGCATCAACCCCATCGAGTCAAAGAAGATACCAATATCGGGATTGAGCGGCGCGCCGCCCGACACCATGGCTTTGAGCCGTCCGCCAAACCGCTTTTGAATCTTGGGACGCAGGCTTTTGCCCAGGATGAAATCCATCGGCTTGTCGATCAGGCTCTTTTTGCCATTGGCCTGTTTTTCGCCAATGCGGATGGCCCGGCCCATCAGAAAATTGGGTATGCGGCCCTGTTTTTCCACCTGTTTCATGATGCGGGCGCGCAGCACTTCAAACAGGCGCGGCACCACCACCATGATCGTTGGGCGCACTTCCTCGATATTGCTCGCCAGTTTTTCAAGGCCTTCGGAATAATAGATCTGCCCACCCAGAGAGATCGGCAGGAACTGGCCGCCCGAATGCTCATAGGCGTGGCTCAAGGGCAGGAATGACAGGAAAACTTCGTCGTCCCAGCCGAAATCCTCGTCAATCACCCGCGCGGCCCCGGCGACATTATGCAGGATCATGCCATGATGCTGCATCACCCCGCGCGGCGCGCCGCCGGTGCCGCTGGTATAGATCAGGCAGGCCAGATCATCGCGCGTCACCTTGGCAATACGCGCCTTCATCGATGCCAGCGCGCCTTCATCCGACAGATCGCCATCGATCAGCAGCGCCTCCCAATCCCATACGCGATAGCTGCCCGCCTGGCCAATGCGCAGCGGCTCCATCGAAATCACGCTGGCAATATCATCGCCCGCGCGCAGAACAGCGGGCAGCAGCGTTTTGGCGAGCTTTGCGTTCGAGACAATCACCGCGCGCGCGCCGGAATTTTCCAGAATATGCAAATGATCGCGTTCGGTGTTGGTGGTATAGGTGGGCACGGTAACACAGCCTGCGGCCATGATCGCCAGATCGGCGATACACCATTCGGGCCGGTTTTCCGATACCAGCATCACCCGGTCGCCGGGTTTCAGGCCAATGCGCAGCAACCCTTCGGCCAATCGCGCGACCTGTACCGCCGCCTGATGCCAGCTGATCGAATGCCATGCGCCATTCGATTTGGCCCATAAAAACGGATGATCGCGGCGCGTGATGGCGCGATCCAGAAACATCTGAACCAGATTGGGGCAGGCCTTGATATCGGCGACCTGAAAATCATGGCTGGTGTCAGTGCGCGGCGCGCTGGCCGGATTGCGGCGCTGCGCGGCGCTCAGGTCCGCTGAGGACCAGTTTGAAGCGGAAGAAGTCACTGGGGAGGTATCCTGTCCATTTGCGGCCATATGATTATGGACAAACGCTATATCAGCTTGACCGTTCCGGCAATCCGCCTTGAACGGTGTTTGGCTGCAAAGCGTACCCCGGCGAAAGCCGGGGCCCAGTTCGGCCCCATTTTGCCGCTCTGCTCATGCCACACTGGACCCCGGCTTTCGCCGGGGTACTGGCAGTTTAACGGCATCAATGCCCGGCCCTCGCCACGCGGATCGACCACGCCGATCCAGCGGCCATTTTTCCATTCCACCGCATTCAGCTTTGACGGCAAATCAGCGGGCGACACCTGATGGCCCATGGCCTGCAAGGCCGGAATCATCGCCTCCAGCGCGCTGCCCTGTTCGACCAGCAGGCCCTTGCCATCAAAATAGATATTGGGCTGTGCCACAGCCTGCTGCGCACTCAGGCCGAAATCCATATAGGCGACCAGCGATTTCATCACATGCATTATAATGCGCTTGCCGCCTGCCGATCCGATGGCGAGAACCGGCTGGCCATTCTGGTCATACACAATGGTGGGCGACATCGACGACAAGGGCCGCTTTCCGGCCTGCACGCGATTGGCGACGGGCGCGCCATCCTTCATCGGCGTGAAGGTAAAATCGGTCAGTTCATTGTTCAGGAAAAAGCCATTGGCGATCAGCTGGCTGCCAAATGGCCCCTCGATGGTTGATGTCATGCTGGCAATATTGCCTGCGCTGTCGACCGCGACAAAATGCGTGGTACCCGCCACTTCGCTCGATATCCCCGCCGTGCGCTTGGTTGCGCCCGGCGGAATGCCATCGGGATAATCCTTGCGCGCGCGATTGGCGGTAATCAGGACGGAGCGTTTTTTCAAATAGGCGGGATCGATCAGGCCGCCCACCGGAACCTCAACAAAATCGGGATCGCCCAGCCACGTCTCACGATCGGCATAGGCCAGCCGCATCGCTTCGCCCAGCACGTGCCAGCTTTGCGGATTGTCCGGCCCCATCGCCTTCATATCGAACCGTTCGATCATGCCCAGCATCTGGATGATCGTGGTCGCGCCTGATGACGGCGGCCCCATGCCGCAGACCTTATAAGTGCGATAGGACGCGCACACGGCGCCGCGCCATTGCGCCTGATAGCCGCTCAGGTCCGCCTGTGTCATCACCGTGGGATTGGCCGGGCTATTGGCCAACGTGTCAATCAGCGCCTTGGCCGCCGGGCCTGTGTAAAAGGCATCGGGGCCTTGCGCCGCCACCGTGCGCAGCAGCGCCGCCAGCGCCGGATTGCGCACGATTTCGCCCTCGCGCTTGGGTC
>JBGSTI010000180.1:0-3337 GCA_041736605.1 Sphingomonadaceae bacterium | reverse complement strand
TCGCGCGCGGCATCAATCCCTTCAATGGGGATTTGCGGGCTGACCATGATGGTGTCGTCCAGAGCGCGAAACATGAAAATTCCCCCATTGATACCGGTATTCGGCAGGTGCCGACATTCTACCCTGAAATACTTATGTACCGCAAGTATTGCCGGGCCATGACCCGCATGCAGCCGCCTGTGATCTTGCGCACAGGGGCAACAGCCGCAAATATGGCAGATGGATTTTGCATGAGTCGCAAAGGGGGCCTTTTGCATGACCAATGTCCGCCATATTGCTATGCTTGTGCTCCTGTCTGCTATCATCGCCGGGTGCGATAGCGCGCCCATCAATGCCTTGTTCGCGCCGCAGGATGGGCAAAGCGAGATCCGGCCCGGTCGCTGGAAAATCACGGCCACAACGCGCAGCTTTGATGTGACGCAAGCCAGCCCTGCCGAAGCTCAGCGATACCGTGCCGCCATTGGCCAAAGCCAAAGCCAGGACCATTGCCTGAGCGCCGAAGAGGCGAAACTTGGTCCCATGGCGATGGCAGAGGGTTTCAAACAGGGCGATTGCCAAGTGGCGCATTTTAACGCGGCCAAGGGCCAGATTACTGGTCAGCTCAGCTGCAAAATTGCGGGCGGCGGCAATGTGGATATGCAAATAGGCGGCAGTTACACGCCCGATTCCATCGCGATGGTGCTGACCAACGACCTGCGCCAGCCCAGCCTACCGGGCGGCAAGGCGCGCATGGTGATGGACGTCACGGGCACGCGGCTGGGCGATTGCCCGGCCTGATCTATTCGTTCCCCGCCTCTTCAGCCTCATGCGCTTGCCGCGCCCACATATCGGCATAGAGGCCATTGGCGCGCAGCAGATCGCCATGCGTGCCGCTTTCCGCCAGCTGGCCATTATCGAGCACCAGAATAAGGTCGCTATCGGCAATGGTCGACAAACGGTGCGCAATCGACAGCGTGGTGCGCTGGGCCGACAGGGTGCGCAACGTATCCAGAATATCCTGTTCGGTGCGGGTATCGAGCGCGCTGGTCGCTTCATCGAGCAACAGGATCGGCGGGTTTTTCAGCAAGGTGCGCGCAATCGCCACGCGCTGTTTTTCGCCGCCGGACAGTTTCAGCCCGCGCTCACCCACTTCGGTTTCAAAGCCCTGCGGCAGGCGCGCGATAAAGCTGGTCAGCGCCGCACCCTCTGCCGCCTGCTTTATCATCGCCGCATCGGCCCCGGCGCGGCCATAGCCGATATTATAGCCAATCGTGTCGTTGAACAGCACGCTATCTTGCGGAACAATACCGATATTGGCGCGCAGCGAGGATTGGGTGACACCGGCAATATCCTGTCCATCAATCAGGATGCGCCCCGATTGCGGATCATAGAAACGGAATAACAACCGTCCAATGGTCGATTTGCCCGCCCCCGATGGGCCTACAATCGCGACATTCTGACCGGCCTCGACGGTAAAGCTCAACCCCTTCAAAATCTGCCTATCGGGTTCATAGCCGAAATGGACATTGTCAAAGCGCAAGGTTCCGCGCCCGACCAGCAAGACGGGGGCACCCGGCCGGTCCGCTACTTCGATATCCTGATCCATCAGCGCAAACATCGCCGCCATATCGATCAGGCCCTGGCGGATGGTGCGATAAACCATGCCCAGCATGTCGAGCGGGCGGAACAATTGCATCAGATAGGTTTGCACGAACACCAGGTCGCCAGTGGTCATGCGCCCTTGCGTCCAGCCCCAGACCGCATAGGCCATCGCGCCCGCCATCAACCCATTGGTAATCGCCGCCTGCCCGATATTAAGCAGCCCCAGCGAGTTTTCGGATTTCACTGCCGCATCGGCATAAGAGCGCGTGGCGTGGGCATAGCGCGCCAGTTCGCGATCCTCGGCGTTGAAATATTTGACCGTTTCGTAATTCAGCAACGAATCCACCGCGCGGCCCAACGCCTGGCCATCCATGCGGTTCATGCTATCGCGCAGATGGTTGCGCCAATCGGTGACCTTGCGCGTGAACACGGCATAGGCAATTACCGCAGCCGATGTCGCCAGCACCAGCCCGATGCCGAACTCAACCCAGAAAATGCCCAGCACCACCAGCAACTCAATCGCGGTGGGCGCAATGTTGAACAGCATGAAATACAGCATCACATCGATGCTTTTGGTGCCGCGCTCAATCGTCTTGGTGACTTCGCCGGTGCGGCGCGCCAGATGGAACCGCATAGACAGACGGTGCAGCCGGGCAAACACATCCTCGGCCAGCGCGCGCGTGGCGTCCTGGCCGACACGCTCGAACACGATGTTGCGCAGATTGTCGAACACCACCCCGGTAAAGCGCCCGCCGACATAGGCCAGGATCATCACAATGGCGAAATTGCCCAAGGTGACATCGCCCATCGCCATCGTATCGACGGCCTGTTTATAGGCGAACGGAATCGCCAATGTGATCGCCTTGGCCAGCAACACCAGCAACATCGCGCCAACCACCCGCATACGCAGCGCACGATTATGCGCAGGCCATAAATAGGGGCCAAAGCGGCGCAGCGTTGCCCAGCCGTCAAGCGGCGCGGACGGGCGCGTTATGGAGGAAGTATCGGGTGGCATGAAGCCGCCCATATGGGGAACGATGCGCCAAGCGCAAAGCCTTATTCGAATTCGAAAAGATTTTCGGTGCAACGCGGTGATGCCGCGCCGTCGTTTGGTTTGCATGCCGGGGCACGGCTGCGGCGTTGATGGTGGATGGCGGTATCGAGGCTGGCGGTCACCGCATCGGTAACGTTACTGACATTTAGCCGGGCTGGGGCCAGGATTTCGGCGCGCGCCTGAACTAGCACCGCTTTGGCATGGGCGGACACGGGCATCAGCAAGGCCAGCGCCGAAAGCGCCCCTGCCAGTCCCTTGTGCGCCGGAAAACCCATTGCCAAATCCCTGCCGGAACCGGGCGATGATCGCCGGGTTCCATGCAGGTATTAAGCGGATATTTGGGTTATTTTGACGCTGGCAGACCCCCTCGCAGTGCTGCTTAGGGCGATTGCTTAAGGCAAAACCTTACGTGAAATTGCGGTTAATCGTCGTTCTTGTCCGAACGGCGACGGCGGCGGGCCAAAGCGATGCCGATGGCGCCCGCACCAAATAGCGCGAACATGCCAGGTTCGGGCACATCGGTGCTGCCACCGCCCGAAGAGGTGGACGACGCGCCACCCGTGCTGGTGCTGGAACCGCCGCTGGTCGTGGTCGATGATCCAAAGCTGCTGGTGCCGCCGCCACTGGTCGTGCCAAGGCTGCTGGTGCTGCTGACACTGCCGCTGGTGGTCGTGGTCGTGGTCGATCCGCCGCTGGTCGTGC
>JBGSTI010000123.1:0-4200 GCA_041736605.1 Sphingomonadaceae bacterium | reverse complement strand
CTGTTGATCGATGCCGAGGCGGCCAGCATCGCGGCGCTGGCAAAGCGGCTGACGCTCTATCGCCTGCGCCGCAAGATTGGCATTGCGCCTGATCCGACAATGGGCGTTTTCTGGAGCGCCGATCACACGGCGCATGGCGTTGCTGATCCCCGCCTGCCCGCCTTGGGCCAACGCTGGATCGAGCCGATTGGCGGGGACGATGAGGACGTCGGCCCGCTTTGGTGCGCGCACCGGCTGATGCTGGGCGTTACCGAAGGCGTTGAGGAATTGGGGCAGGATGCGCTGCTCTGGCTGGAATGCAATGCGGCGGAGCTGAACGGCGTATCGTTCACCAAGGGCTGTTATGTCGGCCAAGAAAATACCGCCCGGATGAACTGGCGGCAAAAGGTCAATCGCCGGTTGCTGGTGATGCCGCTGGATCAATCTGATCCCAAGCGGCAGCGGATTGCCTATCCTGATCTGGGCCTTGCGGTCGATCATCGGCGGATTGATGCGCTGGTTGGGCTGGACGTGCCGGATTGGTGGCCTGATCTGACGGAGAGCAGCGATTGAGAATATCGAATCCTCCCCATCGACTTGCGATGGGGAGGGGGACCGTTCGCGAAGCGAATGGTGGAGGGGCCCCTCCGTCAGCGCGTTCGCGCTGCCACCTCCCCATAGCAAGTCGATGGGGAGGATCATTTGCTCCAAACGACCCATAATTGACGATTGAAGAATTTTTTCATTTGTTATAAAACTGTCATGCCTAGATAATCCACCTGCCGGAAAATGAGCAGGTCAGGCACCTTAACGGCCCTGGAGGAAAAGATGGCCCGTCCCAGCGTTGATATTGATGCCATGCGTGAGCAGTTGCTTGAACTGTGCGAGGATCTGGTGCGCGAACGCGGTGCGGTTTCGTTCACCGTCAGCGATCTGGCGCACGCGGCCAATATGTCGCCGTCCAACCTGTATCGCTTTTTCGAATCGAAAGAAGCCGTATGGGAAGCGATGGCCGAACGCTGGTTCCGCGAGTTGAACGATGTGATGGAAGACATTGTCGCGTCAGACCTGCCGGTCCGCGAGAAAATGTTCCAGTTTTTTGCTCGCCGTCTTGAGATCAAGCGCGATAGATACGAGGCAGAGCCTGACCTGTTCCAATCCTATATGGAACTGGGCAATGAGCATTTTGAAGTGATCCGCGGCTATATCGATTTGGCCGATCATTATATGGCGCAGATCATCGGTGAAGCCATGGCAGATGGCTATTTCGACGGCCTGGAAATCGATGATGTCGTGTCGTTGATGAACCTGATGGTGCAGCCCTTTGTTCACCCGGATACCACCGCCAAATTATGGGATCATGCCACCGCCGCCAATTTGCGGCTGGTGATCAACGCCATATTGGATGGGCTGGTCGGCGTTTCAGACCGTCCGGCAGAGCGCGTGAACGGCCCACGATTAGTTACTTTGGCGGGTTGAAGCGCAAGCCTGCTTTCCTTTCTATCCTCCCCATTGACTTGCAATGGGGAGGTGGCAGTCGCGCAGCGACTGACGGAGGGGCCGGTTCTGACCAAGGCCCCTCCACCACGCTTCGCGCGGTCCCCCTCCCCTTCGCAAGTCGAAGGGGAGGATTTCGCAGCCAAGCCAGCTTTCCTTTTGAAACGCGCCTGCTAGTCTGGTTGCCAAAGTAACAGATTGGGAACCCAACATGAAATCAGCAGCATCGCTTATCCGCCTGACCTTGGGCGCTTCCTTGATGGCGCTCGCCGCCTGCGCGCCAACTACTCAAGATCGCATCGAAAGCGCTTCTGCCGGAGTAGAGGCTGTGGCACCTGATGCTGTGATGGTTGATGCCGATGCGGCGCTGGCCGGTCTGTTCGATGCCGACGATAAGGCCACGCTGGCGGCATCCCCCCTATCCAAGGCCTATCGCGGTGTGCGCGATGAGGATTATGGCAAATGGGATGATGTGAGCGCCGAGGCCGAGGCCCGCGAATATGCGCGCGGACAAGAGGTGCTGGCGACGATGCAGCGCGATTTTGCCGATGCAAAGCTGAGCGATTCTAGCCGGATGAGCTATCGCCTGTATGAATATCGCCAGGCCCGCGCCGCCCGCGCCTGGCCCTATCGCGATTATGGCTATCTGTTTGATCAAATGAATGGCGCGCAAAGTGAGCTGCCCGCCTTTCTGATCAACATCCACCGCATCGACAATGAATCCGATGCTTTGGCCTATATTGACCGCATCCGCGGCATAGGGCCGTTGCTGGATGCACTGTCGGCGCAATCGGCCAGTCGCGCGGCCAAAGGGATCATGCCGCCCAAATGGGTTTATCCGTTCCTGCTGTCCGATATCAGCAACATGACCAAGACGGGCAGTGATGCCGCGATGACCGGCCATCCGGTGATCGATGATTTCCGCGAAAAACTGGCCAAGACCAGCATCGCCGATGCGCGCAAGGTGGAACTGGCCGCCGCCGCCATTGCGGCGTGGAGCGGCTCTGCTGCCCCCGCCTATGGCCGTCTGCGCACCGAAATGGAGCGGCAGGCCGCCATGGCCCCCAGCGATGACGGCATCTGGCGCTTTCCCGATGGCGCGGGTTATTATGCAAGCCTGCTGGAAAATTACACCACGACCAAGCTGAGCGCCGACGAAATCCACCGCATCGGCCTGCGCGAAGTGGACCGTATCCACGGGCAAATGCGGACCATCATGGCCAAGGTCGGCTTCAAGGGCAGCTTGCAGGATTTCTTTAAGGAACTGCGCGAAAACCCCAAATATTATCACAGCACGCGCGAGGCCTATCTGGCCGACGTCGATGCCAAGATGAAGGCGATGGAGGGCGCGCTGCCGCGCTATTTCAACACGCTACCCAAAGCGCCGCTGACCGTGAAACCGGTTGAGGCTTTCCGCGAAAAGTCGGCGGGCAAGGCGTTTTACAGCCGCCCTGCCCCCGATGGCTCGCGCCCCGGCACCTATTATGTGAACCTGTACAACCTGCGCGATATGTCGATCACGGAATTGGAGGCCTTGGCCTATCATGAGGGTATTCCGGGCCACCATCTGCAACTGGCGATCCAGACCGAATTGGGCGATCTGCCTGCGTTCCGCCGTTTTGGCGGGGTGACGGCCTATAGCGAAGGCTGGGGCCTGTATTCCGAAGAACTGGGCAAGGATATGGGCTTCTATACCGATCCCTATTCCGATTTCGGTCGTCTGGGCATGGAATTGTGGCGCGCCTGCCGTCTGGTGGTCGACACTGGCCTGCACGACAAACGCTGGAGCCGCGAACAGGCAATCCAGTATCTGGTTGATAATACGCCCAATCCCCAAGGCGATATCGACAAGGCCATCGAACGCTATATCGTCTATCCGGGCCAGGCCACGGCCTATATGATTGGCAAGCTGAAAATCATGGAACTGCGCAGCCGCGCCCAAGACCAACTGGGCAATCGCTTCACCATGGGCGATTTCCACGATGTTATCCTGAAATCAGGGCCGGTGCCGCTGGAGATCATGGAGCAGAATGTCGATGCCTGGATCAAAGCCGGTGGCGGCAAAAACTGAGCTGAATTCAATCGATTTTACAAATTTTTGCAACTTGTCGATTCCATACAATTCTCGAATCATAACTTCGGTTAATACCAACTTGCGACCCGAAGGGCTCCGTGCAGCGATGTACGAAGTTCTTTAACTTATAAGGCGATCCCGGTTTTTTGCTGGGGTCGCCTTTTTTTCGGCTGCGAAACGCGCTAAGCTTGGTTACCGGGTCGCACCGCCAATCAGGAACAGTCTGTGCTATCGCTCGACTATCTGCCGCCCAAAGCCGTGCTCAAAGACCATGTTTCGGTCTATTACGAGTGTGTGACCAGTACACCGCAAGCTGACTTGCGGGAACGTGCCGGCATTGCACAATTGCGATTCATTGTACGCGGCGGCGGCACGATCCGAACGCGGCGTTCAACGCAGCGCGTGGATGCACCGCAAGTGCTGGTGGTTGGCCCCAGCACCCAGCCCGTGCTGTTTGATATTGATGCCGATACGCTGATATTCGGAATTGGCCTGATGCCCGCCGCATGGATGCTGTTGTGCGGCAGCAATGCCTATGAATTTCAGGACCGGTTGTTCATTGCCCCGGCTACCCAATTTGCAGGCTTGGCCGAAATGGCGCAGATGCTGGCACAGGCCCCGGACATGGCCACGCGCAAGGCGTTGTTCGA
>JBGSTI010000113.1:0-1898 GCA_041736605.1 Sphingomonadaceae bacterium | reverse complement strand
AACCCAGCCCATCAATTCGCGCCGCATCAAAGCCTCCAGCATCGCCATACCGGGCGCGCTGTCATTCAGGCAGGGCAGATAAGCAAAATCGGTGCCGCCCGCCTCGATAAATGTATCGCGCCCCTGCAATGCCACTTCTTCCAGCGTTTCGAGGCAATCGGCGGAAAAGCCGGGGGCGACGACCGCGAGCTTGCGCACGCCCTTGCCCGGCAAAGCCGCCAGCGTCACATCGGTCGGCTGATCCAGCCATTTGGCCTTGCCAAAGCGCGACTGGAACGAGACAAACACTGGCCGTCCCAAGGCCGCAGCCAATAATCGCGCGGTTTTCTGGCAATGGCAGTGATAGGGATCACCCTTGTGCAACGTCGCCTCTGGCATGCCGTGAAAGCTGGCCAGCAGCGCATCGGGCGTGAAATCAAGGCCTGCCAGCTGGCTTTCGACCGAACGCGCCAGCGCATCGATATAGAGCGGATCGTCATGATAAGGCGGCAAGGTGCGGATCGCCGGTTGCCAGCGCATCTTTGCCATGCGCTCAAACGCCGCATCCAGCGCCGTCGCCGTGGTCGCGGCGCAATATTGCGGATAAAGCGGCGCGATCAATATGCGCTCACACCCTTCCGCCTTCATCTTCGCCAGCGTGTCGCCCAGCGCCGGATTGCCATAGCGCATCGCCCATTCCACCCGCACCGCGTCGCCCAATAAAGGTTGCAACGCCAGCGCCTGCCGCCTTGTGATATCGGCCAAGGGCGATCCATGATCGGTCCATACTTGGGCATAGGCATGCGCCGATTTTTTGGGCCGCGTGTTCAAAATGATGCCGCGCAGGATCGGCTGCCACAATAAGGGCGGCAATTCGACGACGCGCCGATCGGACAGAAATTCCTTCAAATAGCGTTTGACCGATTTGGCATCGGGCGCGTCGGGCGTGCCCAGATTAACCAGCAGCACACCGATACGTGGGCGCGTGACCGGCGGATGGCTAGCGGGCGCGGGGTGGCCTGCGGGCTGTGGAAGCGGGGGGGTGGTATCAGTCATCATTCTATCCTTCGCCAAGCAATGGCAAATGGCGGAACCGCACGCCCGTGGCGGAATGCAGCGCGTTGGCAATGGCGGGGGCAACAGCAGCGACGGCCAGCTCACCGGGATCGGCGGCGCGATCCTGACTGGGCATGAAACGAATATCGATGCGCGGTGTATCGGCCATGCGCGGCAGGTTGAGGCCGCTTAAGGTCCGCACATCAGCAAGCCCGCGATCATAGCCCGTCGCACAGCCCATCGCCAGCGACAGGCCGAAAATCAGGCCGCCCTCAATCTGTTGCCGGGCAATATCCGGATTGACGATACGGCCAATATCAACGCAGGCAGACAGCCGGTCAACGCGCACCCCGCCCTCATCACGCCGCGCGGTGGCAATCACGGCGATACGCCCGCCCTGCATGGCAAAACAGGCAAGGCCTTGCCCGCTATTGTCCAGCCCGCCATCCCAACCGGCCTGCTCGGCCACTTGGGTGAGGCACGCGGCCATGCGCGGATCATGGCCCAGCATCGCCATGCGATAGGATAAAGGCTCACGATCATTGCGGCTGGCCAGTTCGTCGATAAAGCTTTCAATCGCAAAGGCATGGATCGCCGCAGCATTGCCGCGCAGCCGCCCGGTGGGCAGGCCAATCGCAGCCGGGTGATGATCGACCGCCACATTAGGAATCGCATAGATCGGCCATGCACCATCAACCATCATCGCATCGGCCTGTTCGCCCGCTTGGGTGAGCGCCTCATGGGGTGCTAAGCCATCCAGCAGCCGATAGCCAAATTCGATGCCCGATGGCGGCGCCGCTATCTTGGCCGACCAGGCGGAAATCTGCCCGCTTTGCGTCACGACAGCGGCCATGCGCAGATGC
>JBGSTI010000074.1:0-1793 GCA_041736605.1 Sphingomonadaceae bacterium | reverse complement strand
TGCCAGCACCCGCCAGCCGTACAAGGTGGACCGCGACAATTTCTATGGCGTGGTGGGCCGCGATTTTATGGAGAACAAGGCTGATATCGGCACCTTCCGGATTGATTTCGTGCCGATTGATGACCTTAAGATCCGCAGCATCAGCCGCTATGGCGAGACTGCGAACCGCTATCTGGCGGGCACGCCGTCTGCGGTCTGCCGCGTCGCGCGCACCGCAACAGGTGCTTGCCCATCGGGCGGCACGGCGGCCATTCCAACCGGCGTCGATGTGGGCGAGGCGAATTATACGGTCACCGCAGGCGGCCAGCGCCGCGATGCCGAAACCGCCTATTTTGCGCAGTTGATCGACGCGACGGCCAATATCGACACGGGCGGCATTGGCCACACTTTAGTTTTTGGCGGCGAATATGCGCATGAAAAGGTTGATGCCTATTCGCTGGCCACCGCTGCCTATATCGAGGATGCCAATGGCAACCAGCTGTCCGTTTCGCCCTTTGTGCGCAACCTGCTCAATCCCAATCCGGTGCTGGATGGCGTACAGCCGGTTTTCCGCAATCCCGATATTGATCCGACATCGGTGACGGTCGAAACCGCCTCGGTCTATCTGATCGATACCATTGAGTTCAGTCCGCAATTCTCGATTATCTTGGGTGGCCGCTATGACGCCTATCGCGTCGAGCTGTTCAATCCCGACAGCAGCAATGCCGCTGGATTGCAGCCGTTGACCTTGGTCAACAATGTCGGCTTCCTCAATTATCAGGCCAGCGCGGCATACAAACCGGTTGAGGCCGTGACCTTCTATGCGTCATACGCCACGTCCTCGAACCCCAGCGGCGAGCAGATTGACGGCAACGGCATCGCCTATGACGGGCTGGCCCCGCAGACCGCCAATCTCGCGCCTGAACGCAACACGTCGTACGAGCTGGGCGCGAAATGGGAATTGAATGACGGCGATATGCTGCTGACCGCGGCGGCGTTCCAGATCACCAAGGACAATGCGCGCGAGAATATTGGTGGCAACGTCTATGAACTGGTCGGCGAGCTGCGCTCTCGCGGGGTAGAGCTTGGCGTCAATGGCAATATCACCGATTGGCTGCAATTGTTCGGCGGCTATACCTATACCGATGCGACCATCCAGAACTCGGTGAACACCGCCAATATCGGCCGTCGTTTCGCCAATATCCCGCGCCACAGTGCCTCTTTGCTGGCGATGGCGGCAGTCAATGACCACATCCAGATTGGTGGTCAGGTGCATGTTCAGGACGCCTTTTATGGCGGGTCGCTGGCGGCTGGTGCGGCCAAGGTTCCCGGCTATACCCGGTTCGATGCCGTGGCCCGGTGGAAGCCGCGCGACGATTTCGAACTGCGCGTCAATGTGCTCAATCTGACCGACAAGGTCTATTATGACGCGATCTATCGCTCGGGCGCGCCCTTTGCCTATATTGCACCAGGCCGTTCGGCGACATTGACCGCCAGCTATACATTCTGATGAAAGGGTTCGCACACATGACAGCCTATCTCTCGATCAGCGGCTCTTCCTCCCGGCCATGCTGATCATCCTTCCCGATATGCTGTCCCGGCAGGCCGCGCTCGATCTTCGGGCGCGGCTTGTTGCCGCCCATTGGGTGGATGGCAATGTGACCAGCGGCGAGGGGTCGGCCTTGGCCAAGGTCAACCGCCAATTGCCCGAGGACGCGCAGGAAACTTGCGCGGCGCAGCAGGTGGTGATGGCGGCGTTGGCGGCATCCCCGCGCTTTCTGTCTGCCGCGCTACCGCACACGATCTTTCCGCCC
>JBGSTI010000051.1:0-2769 GCA_041736605.1 Sphingomonadaceae bacterium | reverse complement strand
GCTGCGACTAACGAACTAGTTCGTAAGTCTCGCTGCCCCTCCCCTAAAGAGGAGAGCGTGGGGAAATATCATGCGCGTTAGGCAAATTCCTCGGTATCAATCGTGCTCTGCTGCCCCGCGGGATAGCGCGGCCCGGCAATTGTCCCGCGGTTGATCAACAAATCGAGCTCTGCCGCCAAAGCATCCGGCATCGCCCAATCCCAGCGCGCGATATTTTCGGCGATATGATCGGCATGGGCGGAGCCAGGAATAGCAACGATATGTTCGCCCTGCTTCAGCACCCAGGCCAGCGACATTTGCGCCGGAGTCACGCCTTCGCGCGCGGCAATGGCGTTGAACGCATCGATCAGCACCAGATTGGCGGCCCAATTCTCACCGGTAAACCGCGGCCAGTTTTTGCGCAGGTCGCTATCGGGCAGGGCCGATGGGTCGCGCAGTCCATTGGCCAGCATGCCGCGCGCCACCGGCGAAAAGGCGACGAACGTAGTGCCCAATTCCTTGCAGGCCTGAAGCACCGCGATTTCGGGATTGCGCGTGGTCAGCGAATATTCGGTCTGCATCGCGGCAATGGGATGCACCGCCGCCGCCTTGCGCAGCGTATCTGCCGACATTTCAGACAGGCCAATGCTGCCAATTTTGCCCTCTTTGATGAGCTCCGCCAATGCGCCAATCGATTCCTCAATCGGCACCGTGAAATCGCGGCGGTGAAGATAATAAAGGTTGATATGATCGGTCTGCAACAGGCGCAGCGATTCCTCGCACGCCGCCCGGATCATCTCGGGCCGGCAATCGATCCGCCGCGATTTTCCATCCACAAAGATGCCAGTTTTGGACGCCAGGAAAAATTCCTTGCGCCGCCCTTTCAGGGCATGGCCGATCAGTTCCTCATTCTTGCCCTGCCCATAAATGCGTGCGGTATCGAGATGATCATAGCCGCAATCGAGCGCCTGATGCAGCCGCTTTGCGCCCTCTTCTGGGCTGGGCGGCGTGCCATAGGCCCAGCTGAGTGACATGCAGCCAAGGCCGACGGGATTGGTAATGCGGCCATTGATCGTCCGTTTGGTAACCGTCATGCCGATGCTCCTATCTTCAGATCGAGGCCATAGAGAAATTCTTCATCGCGGTGATCGCCAACCATGAAAATCGTGTCGCCGACCTTGCCGAATCCATAGCGCTGGTAAAATCGCTGGGCGCGAAAGTTTTCACTCCACACGCTCAGGATGATCATATCGAAATTACGCGCCTGTGCCTGATCCAGCGTCCATTGCATCAGGCGCGGGCCAAGGCCGCTGCCGATCGCGCTGTGGCGAACATAAAGCTGTTTCAATTCCATCGCGCGGCGCGCACCGGGATCGAAATCAATCGAGGTGGTGAAGCCCAGCTTGCAATAGCCGATCAGCCCGCTGTCATCTTGTGCGACCAGAATAGCGCGATCCGGGTTGGCAATGTCTGCCGCCACGGCGTCCACGGCAAAGGTATCATCCAGAAAGCGGTTGAGATTATCGGCGCTATACAAATGGCCGAATGTTTCGACAAATGTCTCACGGCCCAAATCGGCTAGGGCAGGGGCATCGGCGGGATTGGGGGTGCGAAGCAAAACCATGTTCCGGCGGATGGCACGAACCTGGGCCTGCTGCAAAGCCCGAAAATCACTTTCGCCGGAAAGGCCAATCAATCACATGGCCCGCCCATAAAGCCCACCAGATGATCACCGGTTGCAGCAACAGACGCGGGACGTGATAGCCCCAGCCCAGAATTTTGCCGCCAATTTCGATGCTGTTGACGGCGTGGTTGATATTGGCGGGCCACACGCACAATGCATAGAGCGCGAGGCCGATGGCGGCGGCCTTGCGCACATGCGGAACGCGCGATGGCGGGATCATCAGGCCGATGGCACCGGCAATTTCGGCGATGCCGGTCCAAAACACGACAGCCTCAGGCCAGGGCACCCAATCGGGGGTTATGGCCAGGAATCCGCCTGGGCTTTTGATATGGATGATCCCCGCCGCCATATAGGCCGCCGCCAGCACCCAACGCGCGATACGGCGGCTCCATCCCTCTTGTGTCGCGATCATGCCTGATCCTTCCCCTGCCGCGCCAACCGCTCTGCCACCAGTTCGTCCAACCAGTCGATTACCGCCGCCACGCGCGCCACGCGGCGCAGATCATGATGGACCACGATCCAAAAGCTGCGGCGGATATGCACGCTATCGGCCAGCAAGGATTGCAGCTGCGGATCATTCTGGCCAATGAAATCGGGCAACACCGCAATGCCTGCCCCGGCGCGTGTCATCGCGTGCTGCACATTGATGCTGGAGCTGGACAGGCTGGGCGATAGATTGTCGTCTATTTCGGCCAGATAGCGCAGTTCCTCAGCATAGATGAAATCAGGGATATAGCCGATCAGCGGGTGATCGCGCAGATCGGCCTTGCTGGCCGGTGCACCGGCGCGTGCCACATAATCGCGCGCGGCATAGAGGCTGAGGCCATAATCGGTCAGCTTGCGCGAGACGAGTGGCCCCTTGGCCGGGCGGGCCAGCATCACCGCCAGATCCGCCTCGCGCCGGGATGGATTAAGAAAGCCGTTAGTGGTCGCGATTTCCAGCCGAATATAGGGGTGGCGGGCGCGGAAACTGGCAAGGCCGGGCGCAACGACCCAGCTGGCAAAGCCTTCGGACAGGCTGATCCGCACGGTGCCCGCCAAGCGGCTGCGTTCGCCGGTCAATGCGCCGCTGGCGGCCAGGATGGAGCGCTCGACCTCTTCGGCAT
>JBGSTI010000040.1:0-2578 GCA_041736605.1 Sphingomonadaceae bacterium | reverse complement strand
CGCCTTGCCTTGCGGGGTCCGCAGCCCGCCCAGTTCGCGCGCCAGATCGGTCATATGCGCGCGCACCGGATGGCCTTTCCAATCGCGCACCTCATGGCGGGTATCGACGCCATAGGCCGACGTATCCTGGCTGATCACCAGCAATTCGCGCGTGCCCGCCGCGACCAGCTTCTCCGCCTCGCGCAGCACCGCATCAACCCGGCGGCTGACCAGATCGCCGCGCAAAGACGGGATGATGCAGAACGCACAACGATGATTGCAGCCTTCGGAAATTTTCAAATAGCTATAATGGCGCGGCGTCAGTTTCAGGCCACCCTCATCAGGCTGGGGGATCAGATCGATGAACGGCCCCCGCCCTGCTGGCGCAGCCTCATGCACGGCGTCCACCACCGCTTCATATTGATGCGCGCCAGTGACGGCCAGCACATCGGGAAAGCGCGCGCGGATAACATCGGCCTCATTGCCCATGCAGCCGGTTACGATCACCCGGCCATTTTCGGCCATCGCCTCGCCTATGGCCTCAAGGCTTTCTTCCTTCGCCGAATCAAGAAAGCCGCAGGTGTTGACCAGCACCACATCAGCGCCTGCATAATCGGCGGAGAGTTGATAGCCATCGGCGCGCAGCCGGGTGAGGATGCGTTCGCTATCAACCAATGCCTTGGGACAGCCAAGCGATACCATGCCCACGCGTGGGCTTTCGGGGATTTCCATTGCCATGGGACGCGCTATTATGCGCTTGGGTCGATGGTGTCACGCGCTTATCATATGGGCGCTTTGTTGAAGGTTCAGGGGATGCAGGAATGACCAACTATACCAATGACCCGCTATGGCAGAAACTGGCCGCGATGCAGATTGAGCCCGATGGCGCGCGGCTGACCTTTGTTGCCCGGTTGGCGCGCGAAAATGGCTGGTCCATGCGCTTTGCCCGCGCGGTGATGGAGGAATATCGGCGTTTCCTCTATCTCGCCGCCACGGCTGACCGCGTCACAACGCCGTCCGATGCTGTCGATCAGGCCTTGCATCTGCATCTGGCCTATACGCGCCATTATTGGGGCGAATTGTGGGACAATATTCTGGGCAAGCCCCTGCACCACGGCCCGACCGCAGGTGGCGAAGCGCAGGACACGCATTTCCGCAACGTCTATGAAGAGACGCTGGCCCGCTATCGCGCCGTGTTTGGCAGCGAGCCGCCCATGGCGATCTGGCCCGATAGCGACACGCGCTTTGGCGGACGTTTCCGCCGCGTTGATATGGCCAGCCATTGGATGGTACCGCGCGCCTATGGGAAGCTGGCCATGGCCGGTGGCGGCGCGATGATGCTGGCGGCTTGTGTTGAAATTGGCGGCGGCCTTGGCTTCAGCGTGATTTTCATCGCGCTGTTTGTGTATCTGCTGATCCGCTCCATTTCCGGCAAGGGTGGCAACAGACGCGGCAATGGCGATAGCGGCTGTTCCTCAACTGGCTCCACCCATTGGAATGACCGCCGCGATGACCGCATCGACAATGACGGCCGCGACCATGACAGCAACAGCAATGACAGCGGCTGTTCGTCCAGCGGCTGTGGCGGCGGTGGCTGTGGCGGAGGGGATTAAGCCATGGGCCCAGTAAACTGGCTGGCCGTGTTAGTGGCCGCATTCGCCGCCTTTGCGGTGGGTGCGATCTGGTATGGCGCGCTGTTTTCCAAGGCATGGCAGCGGGCAACGGGTTTCAGCGACGCCGAAGTAAAAGGCATCAGCACAGCCGCTATTTTTGGCGCCACGTTTCTGCTTGAACTGATCTCTGCCGCGATGCTGGGCCATTTCTATGCGCGGGTGATGCCGTCCAAGCCGTTCATCTATCTGATGATGTCGTGCGGATTGGCCATTGCTTTCATCATCCCGGCCATGGCGGTGAATTATATCCATCTGCGCAAATCATGGCAGCTGTTTGCGATAGATGCAGTGCACTGGCTGGTCGCCTATGCGGCGATGGGCGCGGTGTTTTTGGGGATGGGTTGAGTCCCGAATTCGTCATGCTGAACTTGTTTCAGCATCCATCAGGCCTAGATTTGGACCTAGGTCACCAATCCAGACTGCGCAGTCACAATGCCACCCATTCATTGGGATATTGAGCACGATGGATGCTGGAACGCAGTGACCGTAGGTCAAACGAGTTCAGCATGACGAGTCAAATAGAACACCCCCCCTCACCGAACCGGCAGATATCCCAAAGGATCCACCGGCTTTCTATCGCGTCGCAATTCGAAATGCAGTTGCGGTTCATCGGCATGGCCGCTCTGGCCCGAAGCGCCGATGGCTTGGCCTGCTTTGACCGATTGGCCACTGGCCACATCAATACGGCTGGCATTGCCATAGGCGCTCACCCAGCCGCCGCCATGGTTGATCAGAATGAGGCCGCCGAACAGCTTGATCTCGTTGCCTGCATAGGCAACCACGCCGTCGCCCGCCGCCGCAATCGGGGTGCCGATGGGCACGGCGATATCGATGCCGTCATTGATCCGCCCGCCCCCTTGCGGGCCAAATCGCCCGGTGATCCGACCATTTAACGGCCATAGAAAGCGCCCGTTGAAACTGGCGGG
>JBGSTI010000534.1:0-5223 GCA_041736605.1 Sphingomonadaceae bacterium | reverse complement strand
GCGCGCCGGTTGGTGAGGGGGCCGTTAGCCAGTTGGTGCCTGTGCGCCGCATGGCGGTGGAGGCATCGGCAGGGCCGGGGGCAATGGCTATGGATGATCGTGCGGTTGGCATTATGGGATTCGATCCTGCGTATCTCAAGTCTTTGGGTGTTCCTGAAAAATTCCTGTCGCTGATCACGGTAAAAGGCGATTCGATGGAGCCGGTTCTGTCTGATGGCGACACGATCATGGTCGATTCGCGCGGTGGGCCGGTGCGTGACGGGATTTATGTGTTGCGCATGGATGATGCCCTGATGGTCAAGCGCGTGGCCCCGGTGCCCGGTGGCCGCCTGTCTATCCGCAGCGATAATGCGCTTTATCCCTCGTTTCCTGATGTGGCGGCGGACGCCGTGCAACTGGTTGGTCGCGTGATCTGGGCCGGGCGGCGGCTGGGCTGAACATCTTGCAAATCGGCGGCGGACAGACCAGATCAGGCGCATGACCGATCAAGCCACACCGCCGCTGCGCGCCGCCATCATTCCCGTCACGCCCTTGCAGCAGAATTGCACGCTGTTCTGGTGTACCCGCACGATGAAGGGCGCGTTGGTTGATCCTGGCGGCGATCTGCCACGCCTTATGGATGCAGTGACCAAAGCCGGGGTGACGCTGGAAAAGCTGCTCGTCACCCATGGTCATATTGATCATTGCGGCGAAACCGGCGTCTTGGCCCAGCAATTGGGCCTCAAGATCGAAGGGCCGCATGAGGATGATCGCTTCTGGATTTCCCGGCTGGACGAGGATGGCCGCAAATACGGAATTAACGGCCAAGTCTTTGAGCCGGATCGCTGGCTGGTCGATGGCGATACAGTGACGGTGGGCGATCTGGTGCTGGATGTCATCCACTGCCCCGGCCACACGCCGGGCCATGTGGTGTTTCACCACGCGCCGTCGCAATTGGCGATTGTCGGCGATGTGCTGTTTCAAGGATCAATTGGCCGCACAGATTTTCCGATGGGCAATCATCAGGATCTGATCGATTCGATTACCCAGAAATTATGGCCTTTGGGCAATGACGTGACGTTCGTGCCCGGCCATGGCCCGACCAGCAATTTCGGGCATGAGCGCAAGACCAATGCCTATGTGAGCGATTATCTGTTGAGTTGATTTGTTGGGGGTAGCAAGCGCCTCCGTTGAGCTTCGCTCGCCTGCGGCTCCAAGGGAGGGGTTGGGGTGGGTGCTATCGCATTGGCGCAACGCCGCAATACCCACCCCGCTGCGACTAACGGGCAAGCCCGTAAGTCTCGCTGCCCCTCCCTTGGAAGGGAGGGGCTTATTGCTGTCAAATCACCCCATAAACCGCCAGCAGGCCGACAACCGCCAATCCCAGCAATGTCGCCATGGTGATCAAAGTGCCGATCATCCGGCCCTTGGCAAACGCGCCTTCATCCATGCCCAGACCATGGGCGACGCGGCCCAGAATATAAAGGCCGCCGACGATCAACAGCCAGTTACCGCCCTTGCCCGACATTTCCAAGCCTGCGATCAGGATCAGCACCAAGGGTGTGTTTTCAACGAAATTGGCGTGCGCGCGCATGCGGCGGACCACGCGATCATTGCCGCCATCGCCGATGCTGACCTTTTCGCTCATCCGCACCTGGCCGACGCGGATGGAAAGCCACAGATTGACGATGGCTGCCGCCGCCGCGATGGTTAAAGTTGTTGCCAGTATCAAGATTCATCTCCCCTGTTGTGAATGCGTCACAACGACTAGCCTTGATAGGCTTGCAACACACGCGAAATTCGCTATAGGCCGCGCTTCGCGTGCGATTGGCAGCAATGCCGGGTCGCAGGCCGAACGGGTGGATTTAACGATTTGCCCATGACGCTTGTGGTACGGGCAGCTTTGCCCTATCGCGCAGATATTCGAACAACTTGACGCAAGTATTGGAACAGGTGCCACCATGGCTGTCCCCAAAAGAAAAACCTCGCCTTCCCGTCGTGGCATGCGCCGCAGCCATGATTCGCTGAAGGTGGATGCATTCCATGAATGCTCCAATTGCGGCGAGCTGAAGCGTCCGCACAATCTGTGCAATGCCTGTGGCCATTATAATGGCCGTGAAGTGATCGCTGTCGGTCTCTGATCTTTGATCTGCATTATGGTGTCGCTGGCTTTGTCCAGCCGCACTATTGCAGCATTCAGATTTGCACATGAAATTCGGCACCAAGCGGCCTATGCTATGGGCATGCTGAACAGACCGCAGGGTCTGTCATCCGAGGGGAAATGACAGTGGGAACCAAGCCGCGAATCGCCGTTGATGCGATGGGCGGTGATGAAGGCGTGCGCGTGATGCTGGCTGGGGCCGCTTTGGCCCGCCACCGCCATGACAGCTTTCGTTTCTTGCTGGTCGGTGACGAGGCGAAAATCGCCGCTGGTCTCGACAATCATCCCAATTTGCGTGCGGCATCCGATATCCTCCAGGCGCCCGATGTGGTGCTGGGCGAAGACAAGCCTACACAGGCGCTGCGCAAGGCCAAGACCACGTCAATGGGTCTGGCGATCAACGCGGTTAAATCCGGCGATGCCAGCGCGGCGGTAAGCGGGGGCAATACCGGCGCGCTGATGGCGATGTCGAAACTGGCGCTGCGCACCTTGCCGGGGATTGACCGGCCTGCTCTGGCCGCTTTGCTTCCCACTTTGGGCGATACTGATCTGGTGATGCTGGATCTGGGCGCCAATACCGAATGCGATGCCCGCAATCTGGTGCAGTTCGCCGTCATGGGCGCAGCCTATGCCCGCATTGTCAATGGTCAGTCCAGCCCGCGCGTCCGCCTGCTCAATATCGGCACCGAAGATCTCAAAGGCACCGATCAGCTGCGCGATGCCGCCGCTGTGCTAAAGGCCGCGACCAGCCTGGCCATGACATTTGAAGGCTTTACCGAGGCCGACAAGATTTCGCGTGGCGATGTGGATGTTGTGGTGACCGACGGGTTTTCCGGCAATATTGCACTGAAGGCCGTCGAAGGCGCTGCGCGTTTCGTGACCGATTTGCTCAAGCGCAGCTTTGCCAGCTCTCTCCGGTCTAAAATCGGCTTTCTGATCTCGCGTCCGGCCACTGAATTGCTGCGCCATCACCTTGATCCCAATAATCATAATGGCGCGATTTTCCTTGGGCTGAACGGCATTGTCGTCAAAAGCCATGGCAGCGCCAATGAAAAGGGCGTGGCCAATGCCGTCGCCGTTGCCGCCCGGTTGGTAGAAGAAGACTTGACCGCGCGCATCGGCAATGATCTGCAAAGCATGGACATGTCGGGCATTGGGCGCAAAAACGGCAAAGCTGCCGACCATATCGCAGCAGAAACAGGGGCTGACACAGAATGAGCATCCGATCGGTCATTCGCGGCACTGGTTCGGCGCTTCCCCGCACCCGCGTCACCAATGCTGATCTGGCCAGCCGCGTCGATACCAGTGATGAATGGATCGTTGAGCGCACGGGCATCCGCTCGCGCTATCTGGCCGAACCCGATGAAACGACCAGCACTTTGGCCATTGCGGCGTCGCGTAACGCCGTTGAGGCCGCCGGGATTGACGCCAACGATATCGACCTGATCATTTTGGCAACGGCCACACCCGACCAGACCTTTCCCGCCACCGCCACGCAGGTTCAGCATGCTTTGGGCTGTCATGGCGGCATTGCCTTTGACGTTGCGGCGGTGTGCAGCGGCTTTCTGTATGCGATGACCGTGGCGGACAGCATGATCCGGGCGGGCACCGCCAAATGCGCGCTGGTGATTGGCGCGGAAACATTCAGCCGCATCCTGGATTGGGAAGATCGCACCACTTGCGTGCTGTTTGGCGATGGGGCAGGGGCCATCATCCTGCGCGGCGAAGAGCATGAGGGCGCAGCCGCACCCGGCATTCTTTCCACCCGCCTGCACGCCGATGGGCGGCACAACCAGTTGCTTTATGTCGATGGCGGACCATCGACCACCGGCACGGTCGGCAAATTGCGCATGAAGGGCCGGGAAGTGTTTCGCCATGCAGTCACCAATCTGGCCAGCGTGATGGGTGAGGCTCTGGACGATGCCGGACTTGTGGCCAGCGATGTCGATTGGGTCGTGCCACATCAGGCCAATGCCCGCATTCTGGATGCCACAGCCAAAAAGCTGAACCTGCCGCCGGAAAAAGTGATCGTAACGGTACACGAACACGCCAATACCTCTGCCGCATCGGTGCCTTTGGCGTTCGACGTGGCTGTGCGTGACGGACGGATCAAGCGTGGCGACATATTGGTGTTTGAGGCCATGGGTGGCGGATTTACGTGGGGCGCAGCCATCGCGCGCTATTGATGCGACCCACCTGCTGAGCCTGATTTGTAAAATTGTGACATCCCGTTACGCGACATTGTAACATGTTTACATGTGCATGCGCCGGGAAAGTTGCGCTTTGTATATTCTGGTCATATAACTCCTTCTCTTGACCGAAACCGTAGGGTTTTGGTGTCACCGCATGAAGGGGGAAGTCGTGCGATCAGTGGGAACTTTGACACGGGCCGATTTGGCTGAAACGATCAATCGCGATGTGGGTTTGTCACGCGCTGACGCCGCCAATCTGGTTGAATCCATTCTGGATTATATGGCTGCGGCGCTGGAAGACGGACAGAATGTCAAGATTTCCGGTTTCGGTACGTTCCTGCTGCGCGACAAGGCCCAGCGCGTTGGCCGCAACCCCAAGACGGGCGTTGAAGTGCCCATTACGCCGCGCCGCGTGATGACGTTTCGCGCCAGCCAGCTGATGAAACAGCGGATCGCCAAGGGCGCGTGATTGCGTCGGTTTGATTGCCTTGGATAGTGGTTCACCTAAATCGGCTGACGCCTTTTTGACGATCAGCGAAGTGGCAGCTGCTACCGGTATCAAGCCACATGTACTGCGCTATTGGGAGGAGCATTTCGATGCTCTGCGTCCGCTTAAGCGCGCGGGCGGGCGGCGCTATTACCGGCCGCAAGATGTTGCCTTGATCCGCCGCATCGATGCGATGGTGCATGGCCAGGGCTTTACACTGAAAGGCGCAGAGGCGGCGTTGCGCGGTGGCGATGCGCCGCCGGTGGACGTGATGGCCGAATTGCAGCGGATACGCGCTGATCTGGCTGCAGCTTTGCGTTGAGGGCTATAGGTGCTCCGGCGCAGGCCGGAGCGGTGGCGGTTATCCGCACCATCAGTTTATGATCGCCACCATTCCGGCCTTC
>JBGSTI010000531.1:0-2776 GCA_041736605.1 Sphingomonadaceae bacterium | reverse complement strand
ATAGCGCGGCAACAGCATGGCCTGAAACCGCTCGGTCGCAAGCCATCCCGCCAAAGCGCGGCTATCATGACACCAATTGCCGCCAAAGATCACGATCAGTTTGCGGCCACTGGCATTGGCGAGGGCTAGCCCTGCATCAACATCGGCCCCGGCATTGCGCGCGGGATCAAAGGGATTGGCCTCCGGATGCGCCAGCCCCGGCTTGGTCGCCTCCAGCGCCACCGGCGGCAGACCGCCAAAAGCCTGCATCAGCACCATCGCGGCGGCCAGGATGGGGCGGGGGATCATGTGAACAAGCTCGCAAAATCACGGCGGGCATCGATGATACGGATGATGCGCACCTGTTCCCGATTAATATCTTGAGTATACAATATCATATAGGGATTAAGGGAGAAGGCATAAACGGTTTCAGGCAGCTCTGGTCTTGCGCTGCCCAGACCGGGAAAACTGGAAAGCCGCGCTATGGCCGCTTCGATGCGGTCTAGCCATTGGTCTGCCGCGCCCAAATCATGCGAAGCGATATACGACCAGATATCAAAAAGATCGGTCTTGGCCACTTCGCTTCTCAGGACAACCCAATTATGCGCCACGTTTTGCCCGGATTTCGCGAAATTCGCGCTGCAAGGATTCGGCGCTTTCCATGGGCGCAAACGGGCCCTTCATTCCTTCGGCAACCAGTTCGCGCAAATGGGCAATGTCACGCTCTCGCTGTCGCTTCCAGTCGCGCAAGGCATGGCGCACAACTTCGCTGGACGACGCATAGTCGCCCGATGCGACGGCATCCTTGACCGAGGCCAGCATTTCATCGGTCAATGCGATGGAGATTTTTTCAACTTTGCTCATGGTGCGCAATAGTAGCAATCTTGCGCACCAACCGTCAATGCCCGATCAAGCCGCCTTGCCGTGTGCCACGTCCATGCTTTCGCTGGTTCCAGCGTCAATCTCTGCCGCCTTGGCTTCGACCAGCTTGACGATATGGCCGATCATGTCGGCGCTTTCGACATGGTGATCGGTCACGCCCGATAGATAGACCATATGCTTGCCATTGCCACCGCCAGTGATGCCGATATCGGTTTCGCGCGCCTCGCCGGGGCCGTTGACGACGCAGCCAAGGACCGAGAGCGACATCGGTGTCTTGATATGGCTCAGCGCCTCTTCCAGCGCCTGCACAGTGCGGATCACGTCAAAGCCCTGACGCGCGCAGCTGGGGCAGCTGACCACGCGGACGCCGCGGGTGCGCAGGCCCAGTGATTTGAGGATTTCATAGCCGACGCGCACTTCCTCTTCGGGTTCGGCAGACAGGCTGACGCGGATGGTGTCACCAATCCCGGCCCAAAGCAGATTGCCGATGCCCAAAGCCGATTTCACCGTGCCGCCGATCAGGCCGCCCGCCTCGGTAATGCCCAAATGCAGCGGGCAATCGACCGCATCGGCCAGGCCCATATAGGCCGCGACCGCCAGGAACACGTCGCTGGCCTTTACCGCCACCTTATATTCGTGGAAATCCTGATCTTGCAGCAGCTTGATATGATCGAGCGCGCTTTCCACCAAAGCATCGGGGCAGGGCTCACCATATTTTTCGAGCAGGTCTTTTTCAAGGCTGCCGGCATTTACGCCGATGCGGATCGAGCAATTATTGGCCTTGGCCGCATCCACCACTTCCTTGACGCGTGCCGCGCTGCCGATATTGCCGGGGTTGATGCGCAGGCACGCTGCACCTGCATCGGCGGCTTCGAGGGCGCGTTTATAGTGGAAATGGATGTCAGCGACGATGGGCACGCGCGCGGCGCGGACGATATGTTTCAGCGCAGCGGTGCTTTCCTCATCGGGGCAGGATACACGGATAATATCGGCTCCGGCCTCTTCACAGCGGCGGATCTGCTCAATCGTTGCCTTGGCATCCGATGTCAGCGTGTTGGTCATCGTTTGCACGGCAATGGGTGCACCGCCGCCAATGGGAACATTGCCGACCATGATCTGGCGGCATTGACGCCGCTGGATATCGCGCCACGGGCGCAGCGAAGGATTATGATCGGACATGGGGGACAGGCTCCGGTGAAAATTTCTGGCTTATCCTATAGGGGCAAGCGGGCGGCAAAAACAGGGGGAATGGTTGGCTGTGCTCTTATCATATCGCATCGTACTCCGGCGCAGGCCGGAGTGGTGGCGATTATGCGCCGACCTCGGTCATCGCCGCCACCGCTCCGGCCTGCGCCGGATCACATCGCTGGCAATACCCACTCGCACCCTGTTGCATTTGATACTATCGATCCAGAAGCATCACCAACAGGACACACCCCATGACCGACGCACCGCAAAGCCCGCAACGCTGGACCTTGGCCATCCATGGCGGCGCGGGCCAGATGGTGCCCGGTCTGTTTAGCGAAGGCGAAGATGCCGGAATGCGCGCTGCGCTGAACCGCGCGCTCGATGCCGGATCGGCGCTGCTGATGCGGGGAGAAAGCGCGGTGGACGCCGTGGCGGCGGCGGTGATGGTGCTGGAGGATGATGCGTATTTCAACGCCGGGCATGGCGCGGTCTTCACCTATGAAGGGCGTAACGAGCTGGATGCCGCGATCATGGACGGGCGCACCCGCGATGCAGGCGCGATGGCCGGATCAACGCGCACGCGCAATCCGGTGCTGCTGGCCCGCGCGGTGATGGAGCAAAGCCCGCACGTGCTGCTAAGCTATGAGGGCGCGGATATATTCAGCGTGGAACAGGGGCTGGACCAGGTCGATCCCGCTTATTTCGCCACCGAGGAACGCCGCCGCCA
>JBGSTI010000515.1:0-2828 GCA_041736605.1 Sphingomonadaceae bacterium | reverse complement strand
CCCCGATTGCGCGTTTGACGCCGGATCAGGCCATGTACCACTTCCTGTCGGGTTATACCGCGCGTGTGGCTGGTACTGAAATCGGCGTGACTGAGCCTAGCGCAACGTTCTCCACCTGCTTTGGCGCGCCGTTCATGCCGCGCCATCCCAGCATCTATGGCAATTTGCTGAAAGAACGCATCGCCAAGGGCAATGTCACCTGCTGGCTGGTCAATACCGGCTGGACGGGCGGCAAATATGGCGTGGGCAGCCGCATGCCGATCAAGGCGACGCGCGCCCTTCTCAATGCTGCACTTGATGGCAGCCTGAACAGTGCAGCATTTGTTACCGATGCCAATTTCGGGTTTGAAGTGCCGCAGGCAGTGGCTGGTGTGGATTCCAAAATCCTGAACCCGCGCGACACCTGGGCCGATAAGGCCGCCTATGATGCTACCGCGCACAAACTGGTGCAGCAATTTATTGACAATTTTGCACAATTCGCCGATCATGTGGACGAAGGTGTTCGTCAGGCAGCCCCCAAAGCAGCCTGATCAACCCAGCAAGATCACCGAACAGTCCATCGGGAGAGGATGGATTTGGGGCCGGGCAGCGATACGCGCCCGGCCCTTTTTCTTTGCTTTCGCGGCGGATAATCTGAAATTTACAACCGGTTACTACAGAGCATGGCCAGTCGATGCTAAAGCCTCATCCGGGATAATCCACGGAAGGGAATCGACCAATGAGCATTCTGGACGGCCTGATGGGCCAAGTTGATGGTATCGCTGAAAAGCTGGGTCTTGATCCGGAACAGGCCAAATCGGTGGTTTCGTCGCTGGGCGAAAAACTGTCGGCAGGCGGTGACAAGACCGAAGCGCTGAAGCAAGTGGCCGAAGAAAATGGCCTGTCGCTGGATTCGCTGCAATCCATGTTGGGCGGCGAAGATGGCATCATGGGCAAAGTCACCGGATTTCTGGATCGCGATGGCGATGGCAATCCGTTGAATGACCTGACCGGCATGGCCAAGGGCCTGTTTGGCGGCAAGGAATAACAGCTCTTTCGGGTTCCCCCGCTTGAGCAACTGGCGGGGGAGCCCGAATGACTGATAGTGAAATGACGCCGCGCCTGTTCGCGGCGGACGCGGAAATTGTGCGGATCGGCGAAGGCCTGCTGGACCATAGCTTGCCTAAAGAGCATTGGACGCACGAGGCGCATCTGGCCGCGTGCCTTTGGTTGTTGCACGCCCGGCCTGATATTTGGCCCGAACGCGATTTGCCGGATATTATCCGCAGTTTCAATGCGGCCAAGGGCGGGATCAATGATGATAGCCAAGGCTATCACGAGACGCTGACCCAGTTATACATTCAGGGTGTCCGCGCCTTCATGGCTGATCTGGCGCCGGGGATGGTATTGACGACAGCGGTCAATGCGTTGCTTGAGAGCGAGATCGGGCGGCGCGATTGGCCGCTGACGCTCTATCAGCGCGAGACGCTGTTCAGTGTGACGGCGCGCCGGGAATGGGTGGAACCGGATTTAGTTTGAGTTGTACCCCGACGAAAGTTGGGGTCCAGTGCGCCATGCACCAAGCAGATCCATTGTTGAACTGGGCCCCGGCTTTCGCCGGGGTACGCGTGGGAACCACACACAAAAACGGAGCCAGAGGCATAGCCCCGACCCCGTATTTTGCGTTATGCCAAAGCTCAGTCGAGCAGTTCAGCCGGAACCTTGCCGCCATTGGCTGCCAATTCCTTCATCACGGCCTTGTGCAGCCAGATGTTCATTTCGGCGCTGCCGCCCAATTTGCCGGTATAGCCCAGTTCCTGCGCCAGTTCTTCGCGGTTCGACAGGCTGGAATCGATGCCCAGCAGCGTCATCAGATCGACGATCGACACGCGCCAGTTATTGGGCTTGCCATAATCGGCGGCGAGCTGCGTCAGGACCGCGTCGACATCGACTTCTTCGGCCACAGGGGCAGGCGCAGCGGCAGCGGGTGCTGCGGTGGTGGTGGCGGCAGGTGCGGCTGCGGGCTTGGCTTCAGCCTTTTTCCCGAAAATTGCGTCCTTGATCGAGCTGAAAATACCCATTCAATGTCTCCTTGCGACAAAATGTCCGGACACAGGCCTGCCAATGGGCGAGGCCATATTGCGTGTCCGAATCTGTATCTATCATAGCGGCATTGCGCGCAGCCCAAGACACAAATTGCGTGCGTGGCCGCATTAGCCTTGTAAATTCTGTAAATAGCAAAGCGAGACAGCCCGCAAAGCCAGCTTTTTGGCAAGGCGCAGCGCGATCACCATGCTAAAGATAGACACAATCGAGATTTTGGCGAGGAACATATATAATGAGCATGCTGGACATTCTGGTGAAATCAGGCGGTATCGAAGCGATTGCCGGGCAATTGGGCATCCCCAAGGAAACCGCGCGCGCTGGCGCAGAGGCGTTGTTGCCTGCCGTGGTTGGCGGCTTCAAAAAGCAGGGCCAGGCGCAACAGGGTGGTCTTGGCGATCTGATCGGCATGATTGGTGGCATGGGCGGCGGCGGCCTGTTTGACAATGTCGTGTCGCCAGAGCCGACTCAGGTGAATAAGGGCAATGACATTCTGGGCCAGATTTTCGGATCAAAGGATGTCAGCCGTCAAGTTGCCGGCCATGCCGAAGCGCAATCGGGCGTGTCGGCCGATCTGCTGAAACAGATGCTGCCGATCATCGCGATGCTGGTGGCTGGCTATATGGCCAAGCAGGGCGGCGGCGAAGCGGCTGGCGGCAATGGCGGTGGCCTTGGCGGCGCGCTGGGCGGTATCCTGGGCTCGGTTCTGGGCGGCGGCCAATCGGCTGGCGGTCAGCAGGCTGGCG
>JBGSTI010000436.1:0-6787 GCA_041736605.1 Sphingomonadaceae bacterium | reverse complement strand
TGCGCCGCGCCGCGCCCAGCAGGCCCGCCAGCAAAGTGGGACGCATGACCTTCAGGTCTTCGCTAATCGGATTGGCAAGTGTCCAGTCACCGCCACCAAACAAGGCGGCTTCCTTTTCGGACAGGAACGCCCAGTTGACCGCTTCATTGAGGCCCAAAGCAGCGGCGGTGCGTCGCACCTTGCGTTCCATCAACTGCGCCGGGGTCGACGTAGGCCGCGCCACGCCATCGGCGCGAGGCAGGGGGGTGGAGGGCACATTGTCGAGCCCGTAAATGCGCACGACTTCCTCGACCAGATCGGCAGGGCCATGCACATCGCGCCGCCAGCTGGGGATGGAAACGCTCCAGTTTCCGTCGCCGCGGACGACACCAAAGCCCAAGGATTCCAAAATCGCCGTTTGCTGATCCGCCGCCACATCGACGCCGCCCAGCCGGGCGCAATGGCCGGTATCATAGGCGATGGAGCGCGCTTCCACAGGCGGGGTGCCCGCGCGGACAATCTCGCTGGCTTCGCCGCCGCAGATTGACAGGATCAGATCGGTAATGATCTCTACCGCCTCATCCAGAAACGCCGGGTCAACGCCGCGTTCAAACCGGGTGCGGGCATCGCTGGTCAGCGCCAGTTTCTGCCCCGTTCGCGCAATCGCCTCGGGGGTGAAATACGCGATTTCCAGCAGCACGTCTTTGGTCGTGTCGCTGCATCCCGAATGCTCGCCGCCCATGATCCCGGCAATGTCGTGCACGCCAGCCTCATCGGCAATCACGGTCATGTCGGCAGTGAGCGTATAATCCTTGCCGTTGAGCGCGGTCACGGTTTCGCCATCCTTGGCCCGCCGCGCAAATACGGCGCCGGTCAGCTTGGCAAGATCATAGGCATGGCTGGGCCGGCCATGGTCCAGCATCACATAATTGGTGATATCAACCAGCGCCGAGATCGGCCGCTGGCCCGCCGCCTTCAGCCGCGCCTGCATCCAATCGGGCGAGGCACCATTGGAAACGCCGCGAATGACGCGCCCGTAAAAGGCGGGGCAGCCTGCCGGATCATCGGTGCGGATTTGCGTGGGGCAGGGGAAATTCCCCTCTCCCCGACCCTCTCCCCTCAAGGGGAGAGGGAGAAGGCGGCCCAATCCCGCCGCGGCCAGATCGCGGGCAATGCCGCGCACGCCCATGCAATCCTGGCGGTTCGGCGTAATCGACACGTCGATGATCGGATCATCCAACTGCGCATAATCGGCAAATGCGGTGCCTATTGGCGCATCGGCGGGCAGTTCGATGATGCCATCATGGTCATCGCCCAATTCCAGCTCGCGCGTTGAGCACATCATGCCATTCGATTCCACGCCGCGAATGGCGGCTTTTTTCAGAACCATGCCATTGGCCGGCACCACAGCGCCTTCCACGCCGAACACGCCAATCAGGCCCGCACGGGCATTGGGCGCGCCGCAAACCACCTGCAAATGCGCTCCATCGCCCTTGTCGACGGTCAGCACTTGCAGCTTGTCAGCTTGCGGGTGGGGGGCAGCGGTCAGCACCTTGGCCACGGCAAAGCCTTTTAAGCGGTCGGCGGGATTTTCAATGCCTTCGACCTCCAGCCCGATGCGGTTGCAGGCATCCGCCACGGCGTGGATATCGGCGTCGGTATCAAGATGCTGTTTCAGCCAGCTCAGCGAGAATTTCATGCTGAAATCCCTCCGGACAAAGTGGGGACATCCAGCGCGGCGAAACCATAATGTTTCAGCCAGCGCAGATCGCCATCAAAGAACGCGCGCAGATCGTCCATGCCATATTTCAGCATGGCGAGGCGATCGACGCCGGTGCCAAAGGCAAAGCCCTGATATTCATCCGGGTCCAGCCCGCAATTGCGGATGACATTGGGATGCACCATACCGCTGCCCAGCACCTCCATCCAGCCTTCGGACCCGCCAATAATGCGGCGGCCCTTGACGATGGAATAGCCGACATCCACCTCGGCGCTGGGTTCGGTGAACGGGAAAAAGCTGGGGCGCAGACGCAGGACGATATCGTCGCGTTCAAAAAACGCCTTGAGGAATGTTTCCAGCGTCCATTTCAGGTGGCCCATATGGATGCCCTTGTCGATCACCAGGCCTTCGATCTGGTGGAACATCGGCGTGTGCGTGGCGTCGCTATCACTGCGATAGACGCGGCCCGGCGCGATGATGCGGATCGGCGGCTGCTGGCTAGTCATCGTGCGGATTTGCACCGGCGATGTATGGGTACGCAGCAACATGTCGCGGCCCTGCGCGTCCTTGTCCGGGAAATAGAATGTGTCGTGCATGGCGCGCGCCGGGTGGGTTTCCGGGATATTGAGCGCGCTGAAATTATGCCAGTCGTCCTCGATCTCTGGCCCGGTGGCGACGGCAAAGCCCATATCGGCGAAAATTTCGGCGAGCTCATCCATTACCTGCGCGACGGGATGGACTGATCCTGTGGCACCGACGGGGCCGGGCAGAGACAGATCGATGCGTTCGGATGCGAGGCGGGCATCCAGAATAGCCTGATCGAACGCGGCTTTCTTGGCGGCAATGGTATCGGCCACGGCTTCGCGCGCGCCATTGATCGCGGGGCTTGCGCTCTGGCGCTCCTCAGGGGTCATTTTGCCCAGGGTTTTGAGTAGGCTGGTAATGCTGCCTGCCTTGCCCAGATAGCGCACGCGCAGCTCCTCCAGCGCGTCATTATCCGCTGCTGCTGCAATGGCGCCCAGCGCCTCGCTCTCAATCGCCTTGATGTCGCTCATGTGTCTCTCGATCTGGATATATGGCGCTGGTCTTTGCCGGGGTGGCGGTGGGAGATCAACCGGCAATTGCAAGGGTTCCGGATTTTGGGTGAGACCGGGTGATGGATGCCCGCCTGCGCGGGCATTACGAAATCAAAAAAACATACAATATAAACAAAAAAGCGCCCCGGTTGCCCGGAGCGCCTTTTTGTTCAACCGGTCAAACCGATCAGGCGGCGGGAAGCGCGGCCTTGGCTTTTGCGATGATGGTGCTGAAAACAGCGCCTTCATTCATGGCCAGATCGGCCATCACCTTGCGGTCCAGTTCGATGCCAGCCAGCTTTACGCCGTTCATGAACTGCGAATAGGTGATGCCTTCGGCGCGGACAGCGGCGTTGATGCGCTGGATCCACAGGGCGCGGAAGCTGCGCTTCTTAACCTTGCGGTCGCGATACGCATACTGACCAGCCTTTTCGACGGCTTGGCGCGCAATGCGGATGGTGTTTTTGCGACGGCCATAATAGCCCTTCGCCTGTTTCAGAATGCGGTTATGTTTGGCGCGGGTGGTAACACCCCGTTTGACGCGTGCCATGATCTATATCCTTCGTAACTGTAGAAAAATGCTCAACCCGGTTCAGCCGAGGCCGTAGGGAGCCCATTTCTTGATGTGGACGACGTCGTTTTCGCTCAACACCTTGGTGCCGCGATTCTGACGGATATATTTGCCGTTATGGCTAATCAGGCGGTGGCGCTTGCCGGCTACGCCGTGCTTTACCTTGCCGGTTGCGGTGAACTTGAAGCGTTTCTTCACACCGCTCTTGGTCTTGAGCTTGGGCATTTCGGTCTCCTTCTTAGGTATCCGGATTCAAGCCGACATGGCAGCCCTATTAGCCAGCCGTGCTTATTCGGAATGGGCGCGCATATAGGGGGGCGCGGCAAAAGGCAAGCGATTCGGGTGGCCCGCAAATATCCTCCCCATCGACTTGCGATGGGCCAAGCGTTCAGAAACAATCCTCCCCATCGACTTGCGATGGGGAGGTGGCAGCGCGTCAGCGCTGACGGAGGGGCCCTCCACCATTCGCTGCGCGAACGGTCCCCCTCCCCATTGCAAGTCAATGGGGAGGATTTAGCGGATCGCCTTGCCCAGATGCGCGTGGGTAATCGCTACGGCCAATGCATCGGCGGCATCTGCGCCGGCCAGCTTCACGCCCGGCAACAGCACTTTCAGCATCGCCTGTATCTGCGTCTTTTCTGCAGCTCCGGTGCCGACAATCGCCTTTTTCACTAGCCGCGTGGCATATTCGGCCACCGGCACCCCGCCACGCGCAGCGCCCAAAAGCACGACGCCGCGCGCCTGGCCCAGTTTCAGCGTCGATTGCGGGTTCTTGTTCACAAACACTTCCTCCACCGCCACGGCATCGGGCTGGTGGGTGGCGACAAGGGTGGTCAACGCATCATCCAGCACCAGCAAACGGCTGGCCAAGGGGGCAGCAGGATCGGTCTTGATCTGGCCATTGGCGATATGGCTCAACCGGTTGCCCGACGCCATGATCACGCCCCAGCCCGTGGTGCCAAGGCCGGGATCAAGCCCCAAAATGATCATCGGATGGGCTGGTCGGTCAAACCGTGGTGCGGCCGCCACCGGGCAGCTTGGCCCAGCGCACATTCCATACCAGGCCCAGCTTTTCCATAAAGCGGATAACCCATGCGGTCATGTCCACCTCATACCATGCCATGCCGGCATTGGCGGCGCGGGGATGGGCGTGATGATTGTTATGCCAGCCTTCGCCCAGCGTCAGGATCGCGATGATCCAGTTGTTGCGCGACTGATCCTTGCCATCAACATAGCGTTGACGCCCAAAGATATGGCCAAAGGAATTGACGCCGGCAATGGCGTGCAGCGCGATATTGGCGCGCAGGAACCCGGCAATCAGGCAAGACCCGATAATCGCATCGGGGCGGCCCCAGGCCAAGGCCCAGATCGTCGGCAACACGAAAACCGTGACCATGTACCAAAGCGAGCGGGTGCGATGGGCAAACAGGATGGCGGGATCATCAGCGAGCCCCTTGCCGTAAATCGCATAATCGCTGGTTACATCGTCAAACACCCAGCCCAGCTGCGAATAGCGCCAGCCCTTCATGCCCGACAGACGGTTGCCATGGCCATCATAATAGGGGCTGTGCACATCGCCCGGCTGATCGGCCAGCGCGTGGTGGCGGCGATGATCCGCGCTCCACCGGAGCAGCGACCCATAGACGCCCAATTGCGCCAAGATGGCGAGCGCATAGCGCATTGGCTTGCTGGTTTCGAACGCCTTGTGCGTAAAATAGCGGTGATAGCCCAAAGACATCGACAGGATATTCATCACATAGAATACCGCAAAGCCGGTCCATTCGACCCAGCTGGTCGGCTGCGTGATCGCCCAGATCACACCTGCAATCGCGCCGATATTCTTGGTGGCGGCATAAATGCCATGTTCGATATTTTTCGACCGCGCTTCCGGCCCGCCATAGCGGATGCCAGCCTGTGGGCGGACGATCAGCCGTTCCTCGGCCTCAGAGGGTGCGCTGGCCGGTTTGAATATAGAACGCGCGGGGGCGTCGAGCGGCAGCGCGCTATCGCTGATGCCATCAGGTCCGTTCAGATCGACGCTCTTGCTCGCCATGCCAGTGCCCTTCACGCTATTATGCGGTTGCTTTCCCGAGCACGCAAAATAGCCGAGGCCTGAATTATTGCAAAGCGATTAACCCTGTTTGTGGCGAAATTGTTAAGTCCATTTTGGGGGCACCAAATTGTACCCCGGCGAAAGCCGGGGCACAGTGGTGACTATAGTGTATTGAATTGGTCGGCAGAACTGTATCCCGGCTTTCGCCGGGATACAAGCTAGTGAGACTTAGCCTAGCTTTTCCATGACCTCATCGGACACGTCGTAATTGCCCCATACGGTCTGCACATCATCATCATCGTCGAGCACGTCGATCAGCTTGAACAGGGTCTGCGCCGTCGCCTCATCGCCGATTTCGGCCTTGAGCTGCGGACGCCAGGCCAGCTTGACGCCTTCGGCTTCGCCTAGCGTCTTTTCCAGTTCACGCGCCACTTCGTGCAGCGAATCGATGGCCACCCAGATCTCGTGGCCGTCTTCGCTTGACTCGACATCGTCAGCGCCCGCCTCAATGGCGGCTTCCAGCACTTTGTCTTCATCGCCAACGGTGCCGGGATAATTGATCAGGCCCAGCCGATCAAAACCATGGCTCACCGCGCCCGATGCGCCCAGATTGCCGCCATTTTTGGCAAAGGCGGTGCGCACATTTGTGGCGGTGCGGTTGCGATTGTCGGTCAGTGCCTCAACGATCAGCGCGACGCCGCCGGGGCCATAGCCTTCATAGCGGATTTCCTCGTAATTATCGCCTTCGCCCTTGCTCGCCTTGTCAATTGCGCGCTGGATATTGTCCTTGGGCATCGACTGCGCCTTGGCGGCATTCACGGCGGCGCGCAGGCGCGGGTTCATGTCCGGATCGGGCATGCCCATCTTGGCCGCGACGGTGATTTCGCGGCTCAGCTTGGAAAACATTGCAGAACGCTTTTTATCCTGCGCGCCCTTGCGGTGCATGATGTTTTTGAATTTGGAATGGCCTGCCATGGGAACTCTTCTTTGTGCCGCGTGAATGATTGAATGCGCGCCCTTACATCAGGCGGGGGCGATTGGGCAACTATGAGGTTATGTTAGAAGATTTCGTCATGCCCGCGGAGGCGGGCATCCATCACCCGACGAATAGGCCGCAAATGGCAGGTGATGGACCCCCGCCTGCGCGGGGGTGACGATGGCTTACTAAACTAATTCCGCAATATGAACCCTTAAGCCAGACCCAATGCCGCCTTGTACACGTCCAAGATAGCTTCCATTTCCTTGCGGTCATCGGGCTTCATTTTGCGCAGGCGCACGATCTGGCGCATGATTTTGGCGTCATAGCCGGTCGCCTTGGCCTCGGCATAGACGTCCTTGATATCGTCGCCGATGCCCTTCTTTTCCTCTTCCAGCCGCTCGATCCGTTC
>JBGSTI010000309.1:0-3524 GCA_041736605.1 Sphingomonadaceae bacterium | reverse complement strand
GCCCCGATCCGTGCGAGAGCGGCGGGCAGATCATCGGGCGCTATGTCTTCGGTTTCCATGACGCCGGTGGAAATATCGCATGCGGCAATGCCGATGCGGCCCTGAACCTGCGTAATCGCGGCCAGCATATTGGCGCGTTTGGCATCGAGCAGTGTTTCTTCGGTGAGGGTTCCGGCCGTCACAAAGCGGATGATGTCGCGCGACACCAAAGCCTTGGACCCGCCGCGCTGTTTTGCCTGTTCGGGCGTTTCTGTTTGTTCGGCAATGGCAACGCGGTGCCCGGCGCGGATCAGACGGGCCAGATAGGCTTCGGCGGCATGCACTGGAACGCCGCACATCGGCACCGGCGCGCCATCATGCTCCCCGCGTGTGGTCAGCGCAATGTCGAGCGTCGCGGCGGCGGCGCGGGCATCATCAAAGAACAGCTCAAAAAAATCCCCCATGCGGTAAAATAACAGGCAATCGCCCGCCTTGGCCTTTAACTGCCAATATTGCGCCATCATCGGCGTCGGCGGCTTGCCATTTGCGGCTGCTTGGGCTTTTGAGGGTGAAACTGTCATGCGCCTGACGCGATAGACCAGCATGGCCCGTTTGCGAAGCCTTTGCGCCAACGCAATTGTTGGCAAAACCGGCTATCGCTGGGCCTGATTTGCGGTTAGGACTGTCGATCAATCGGGCGCATGCACACATCTTTGGCAATCAAGGCTATCGGCGGACAGCATGACCGACGGCCTTTTGAGGAGAATACGCATGGCAGATGAAAGCAACGTCCGGTTTACTGAACAGGAAGCCTTGCTGTTCCACTCACATGGCCGCCCCGGCAAGATCGAGATCATTGCTTCCAAGCCCATGGCGACGCAGCGCGATTTGAGCCTGGCCTATTCCCCCGGTGTTGCTGTTCCCGTGCGTGCCATCGCGGAAAATCCTGCCGCCGCCTATGATTATACCGCAAAGGGCAATCTGGTTGCGGTGATTTCCAATGGCACGGCGATTCTGGGCCTTGGCAATCTGGGTGCGCTGGCATCAAAGCCGGTGATGGAGGGCAAGGCGGTATTGTTCAAACGCTTTGCCGATGTCGATTCCATCGATATCGAACTCGATACCGAAGACGCCGATGCCTTCATCGAAGCCGTGGCTTTGATGGAGCCAAGCTTTGGCGGCATCAATCTGGAAGATATCAAGGCGCCGGAATGCTTCATCATTGAACAGACGTTGCGCGACCGGATGAACATTCCGATCATGCATGATGATCAGCACGGTACAGCCATCATTTCTGCCGCCGGTATCCTCAACGCCTGTTTCCTCACCGGACGCGAGCTGAAAGACGTCAAGGTTGTCGTCAATGGCGCGGGCGCGGCGGCAATTGCCTGCACCGAGCTCATCAAGGCGATGGGCGTCCGCCATGACAATGTGACCATGTGCGATCGCAGCGGCGTGATCTATGTTGGCCGTGATGGCGTGGATCAGTGGAAATCGGCGCATGCCATTGAAACCGATGCGCGCTCACTAGAAGAGGCGTTGAAAGGCGCGGATGTGTTTCTGGGCCTGTCAGCGGCTGGCGCGCTCAAGCCCCATATGGTCATGGAAATGGCAAAACAGCCGATCATCTTTGCCATGGCCAATCCCGACCCCGAAATCACCCCGCCCGAAGCCAAGGCGGCGCGCCCCGATGCCATCGTGGCGACGGGCCGGTCAGACTATCCGAACCAAGTCAATAATGTGCTGGGCTTCCCCTTCATCTTTCGCGGTGCCTTGGATGTGCGGGCAACGCGCATCAACGAAGCGATGAAAGTCGCCGCGGCGCGCGCCATTGCCGAGCTGGCGCGCGAGCAGGTGCCCGAAGAAGTGGCAGCGGCCTATGGCGGGCAAACCCCGCAATTCGGCGTTGATTATATCATTCCCGCGCCATTCGATCCGCGCCTGATGGAAGTGGTGTCGGGCGCTGTTGCGCAAGCCGCGATGGATTCGGGCGTGGCGCAAAAACCGATTGAGGATATGGCGGCCTATCGCCATTCGCTGAAATCGCGCCTCAACCCAACGACGGCGGTGCTCACCCAAGTCTATGCCTCGGCCAAGGCCAATCCCAAGCGCGTGGTGTTTGCCGAAGCTGAAGAGGAGGTGGTGCTGCGCTCTGCCATCCAGTTCCGCGATGGTGGCTATGGCACGCCGGTGCTGGTGGGCCGCGAGGCGCGCGTGCATGATCGGCTGCGCGAACTCGGCGTTGATAATCCGGAATCGTTTGAGATCCACAATGCCGCCAATTCGCCGCATGTCACCGCGATGGTCGATCTGCTCTATACCCGCCTGCAACGGCGTGGCTATCTGGAGCGCGACATTCGCCGCATGGTCAATCAGGATCGCAACGTGTTTGGCTCGGCTTTGCTGGCTTTGGGTCAGGCTGATGCGATGATTACCGGCACCACCCGCCCGTTCAGCCAGACCTTCCGTGAAGTGCGCCGCGTGCTGGATCCGGCGCCGGGGATGATCCCGTTCGGTATCCATGTGATCGTGGGCAAAAGCCACACGACCTTCCTGGCCGACACGACGATCAACGAGCGTCCGACATCGGAAGAACTGGCGCATATTGCCGAACAGACCGCCGCTGTGGCGCGCCGCATGGGGCATGAACCGCGCGTTGCATTTCTGTCATACTCGACATTTGGCAATCCGGCGGGCCGCTGGCTGGAAAATATTCGCGATGCTGTGCATCTGCTGGATGAACGCGATGTGCCGTTTGAATATGAAGGCGAAATGGCGCCGGACGTCGCGCTTAACCCGCGCGCCATGGCCCGCTATCCGTTCAGCCGCCTGTCTGGCCCCGCCAATGTGCTGGTGATGCCGGGCCTGCAATCGGCCAATCTTTCGGCCAAGCTGCTGCGCGAATTGGGCGGCGATGCCACGATTGGTCCGATGCTGATCGGCATGGAAAAGCCGGTGCAAATCGCGACCATGGCGTCGCCTGCATCGGAATTGATGACGCTGGCGCTATTGGCTGCAGGCGGCATTGTGGGGTGATTTTGGTAAGGCTGGGCCCCGGCTTTTGCCGGGGTACAGTTAGCTGTTTGAACTTCTGTACTCCGGCGAAGGCCGGAGTGGAGGCGGCATAGCGCGACATGTGATCATAATCGCCACCGCTCCGGCCTGCGCCGGAGCACAATAGAGCTCAGTACCCCGGCGAAAGCCGGGGCACAGTTTAACTGCTCTTGCGAGTTCTGTGCCGTCCAGATGGACCCCGGCGTTCGCCGGGGTACGGCTCCAAGCCTACCGCGCCTTATCCGCCGTCAATGCCACCAGACGCGACATCAGCATCGCCATCCGTGCTTCATCGACCGGGCGATTGCTGTCATTCCAGCTGCCGGTGATGGCAAAGCGGCGGCCATCATGGGCGACGGCCAGGAAGGTCATGTTCATCACCCCCGGCTCGCTGCCGCCTTTATAGCCAAGATAGGCCCATTTGCTCGCGTCGACTTTGGTCAGGCCGGGATTGACCGCCATGATCGCGCTCGCCTCGCGACCGCGCAGCC
>JBGSTI010000290.1:0-1525 GCA_041736605.1 Sphingomonadaceae bacterium | reverse complement strand
TGGCTGGCGGCTGGCCAACGCCAACGCGCCCTGGTGTCGCAATCGGCAATCGGGCACCGGGATCAGCCTGCATGCGCTTAGCCAATATGGGAATCGTGATGCGGCCATCGCAGCGTTCGGGCCGGGGGATCATCCCGCGATCCAATCCGTCGTCAAGGGGTCGCCCGCTGATCAGGCCGGATTGCGCGCCAATGACCGGTTGTTTTCCATCAACGCAGCATCGCTCGCGCCGGTAACGGGAAATGGCGACAAGCCGCTCGACCTTGTGCTCAACGCGCTGGAAAGTGCGTTGCAGGATGGCCCGGCCACGGTGATCGCGGGCGCAGAACGCCCCGGCGCACCGCATTTGATTACCGGGCAGACCCTCTGTGCCAGCCGCTTTCGTGTGCTGACCGGTGGGCAAACCAACGCCGACGCTGATGGCGTACATGTCAGCATCACCGCCAAGCTGATGGCCTTTGCCGCCAATGATGATGAGCTGGCCGCTGCCGTTGCACATGAGCTGGCGCATAATCTGCTCGATCATCAGGCGCGGCTGGACGCTGCCGGACGCTCGACCGGGCCATTTGGCCAGTTTGGCAAAAGTGCGCGGGTGATCCGCGCCAGTGAAATTGAGGCCGATGCGCTGTCCTTATGGCTGCTGGCCAATGCAGGCTATGATCTGGACCGGGCTTTGGTGTTTTGGGAACGGTTCGGGCGCGAAAAGGGCGGCGGGCTGTTGGCCGCGCCCACGCATCCGGGGTGGAAAAAGCGTCTGACGATGTTGCAGGCCGAACGGGAGAGGTTATTTGCTACACAAGCTGACCAGCAAGGCCGCCGCGCGCCGCCTTTGCTGGTGGAGCCGTTTAAGGCGCTTGATTAAGCCGCGGCTGTAGACAGGCCCAATTCGGGTATCGCAATCGTCCGCCGTCCGGCAAAATCGGTGCGCACAACGATCAAGTCCTGCTTTTCGATATATTCGACCAGCCGCCGCACCCGGCCCGGTGAACTGGTGCCGTAAATCCGCGCCAGCGCGTCATCATCGGGGCACGGCGTGCCGGTAACAGCGGCGTGGGCCATTAGCAGGAATGGCGCCAGCATATCCTCTGGCAGGCGGTCGCCTAGCCGCAACGCATCGGCCCAGCGCGGATCGGCAGGATCGATCATTCCGGCCTTGGCCAGCGCAAAGCGGCGACGGAACCCGGCAAGGTCCAGTGGCGGGCGCGTCAAACGTTCAAGACGACAGCGCACGGTGAAATCCTGATACAACGCTGCCGTCGGCTGAAACGCGCAATCGGGATCGGCGACCATCTCGCCCAGAATCTTGCGGAGCACATCTTCTGGATCGGCCAAAGCGGAACGCGGCGTTTCGGGCGCAACATCGTCCGCCTCAAACCGCTCAATCTGTTCGATCAGCTCCGCTTCGATTTCCGCACTGGCACGCAGTGCGGCGGGCGGCGGAGCGAGTGGCAATTCATCGCTGGCAGGGGCAAACAACGCCGCCTGCATGGCATCGCCGCCCTGGCCGGGCAGAGGCAGCAAAGTG
>JBGSTI010000278.1:0-2059 GCA_041736605.1 Sphingomonadaceae bacterium | reverse complement strand
CAAGGCGCCAACACCCGCTTGCGCATTGGCGCGCAGGCTGGTCGCGCCGCTGACTTCCAGACGCCCATCATCGACCGACAAGGTGAGCACACCGCCACTGGCATCGGCCCCCACGCTGCCCGGAATGAAGGCCAGCGGATTGCCCGGCTGGGTCAGGATTGCGCCCGCGCCACTGACTTCCGCCGTCAAATCGCCGCCAATCAGCATGTCTGCACCGCTGGCAATGTCGATGGCAACAGCATTGCCAGCCGCGCCCATGCCCGAATTGAGCGTCAGATTGCCATCAACCCGCAACTGGCCGTTATTGCTGGCCGATACCTGCATCCTGCCCGCCGAAGTCAGCGTCATGTCTTCCAGCGCCACGATGGTGTTGGTGGCATCGACGGTCAGCGTGGTGTCGCCGGTCGAAAATCCGGTCACATCATCGAACGCGCCGAAATCGCGCATGTCGATGTTGCCGCGCGTGGTGCCACCTAGAGTGCCGCCCGTTGTCGCATCAACTTCGCCATCAACAATGTCATAGCCTGCCGACAGGATGATGCGGCCATCGGCCTGTGTGGCATTGGCCGCTGCGGTATAGCCGCCAACGCCCGATACCAGCATGGTCAGCGCGTCATTTTTGGGCACGGCCACCATATAGATGCCATGATTGTCGGGATTGGGCGGCGTGCTGGTGGCGGGATTGCCCGCTGTGGGATTGCGCGCCGGGCCAGTGGTCAGCCCGCTATGCACCACCCCTTGCGTATCGGTGGTGCCCACCAGCACATCGATATCAAACAGGCCGTTGTTGATCCGCATGTTAAGCTGTTCAGCCGCAACATAGGCCACCGATCCATTGACCGCGACATTGGCGAAGCCCGCCGTAATCCCGCTGCGCTGTTCAACACGCGGCGCAACCAGCGCCAGATAGCTGCCTTCGCTGGGCAACAATATGCGGGCCCCTGCATCCACGATGACAGACGACGTGCTATCCGGGCTCCCCCGAAACTGGATCGTGTTGCCGGGGCCAAACAGGCTTTGTGTCGCCAGATCGACCTGAATTTCATTGCTGGTGAGCAGCAGGCTGCCGACAATGAACTGCGATGTCGGCCCGGCCAGAATCCCGCCGGGATTATAAAACCACACATTGCCGCCGAAATTGGTGCCGATCAGCGACAAGACAGTGCCGTTGATCGCAATGGGCCGGGTGGGGTCAGCCGAAAAAATGCGGTTGAGCACGGTGTAATTGTTATTGTCTGACCGGAAAATCAGGCCATTGCCGGCTGGCAGAAACACGTCCGGATCGGTCATGGTCCAATCGACCAGCGCCTGATTGGACGTTATCGTAACAGCATCGGTGGTGGCATCGCGCTGCACAACCGGATTGGCGCCAAATTGCACGGTGACATTGGCATTGGTGCCATTGGCCATGGCGCTTTGCGGCGACAGCAATATCCCCAGACCTGCCGCCGCTGCCGAAACCGTGCTGAGCCACTGCCAGCGCCGCTGCTGCAAGGCAGGGCTGCGCCTGGGGCTGTGCGCGCGAGCAGTTTGCTGAACTTTGGCCATTTCAAACGTCCTGGTTGGTTGCTGCCTGTGCCTGTCCGCCGGGGATCAGCGGAAAGGCCAGGGCATCAATTGCATCGTCACATTGATCAAAAAGCGCGCATCGCCGCGCCGGGTTTGCAGAAACGGTGTCGACAGCGGCACCGCCAGCATCGCATCCACCCGCACCCCATTGGCCAGATTGGCGCGAACGCCCGCACCGCCGGAATAGAGCCGCTGCGGGTCCAGCCCGGCAAAGGACATATCCTTGTTCCACACCATCATGCCATCAAGGAACAGATAGGGCTGAAAGGCACTGTCGGTCAGGCTGGCGGGAACCAGCGAGCCGAAACGCAGCTCGCCGCGCATGCCGATGCCGCTATCGCCAGTCAGCGTGCCTGCATCATAGCCGCGCCCGATGGTGTAATTGCCCGCCGAGATTTCTTCATAAGACAGCAACGCCTCGGGCGAATATTGCAGGCGCGGGGCCAAAACGAGCGCGAAATCAGGCTGGGGCCGATATTCAAATTCCGCC
>JBGSTI010000239.1:0-2486 GCA_041736605.1 Sphingomonadaceae bacterium | reverse complement strand
GATCCGCATTTTCAGGCGCGTGAGGCGATTATCGAGGTGGAAACCCAGACGCGCGGCAAGCTGAAAATGCAAGGTGCCTTTCCAAAGCTTTCCGCTACGCCCAGCGGTGTACGGCGGCCCGCCCCGGCAGAGGTTGGCCAGCATAATGCCGAAGTCTATGGGCAAGTGCTGGGCCTGGATGCGGCGGAGCTGGACGATATGAAGGCGAGAGGCATCATCTGACGGCATCCCGAATGCGATTTTCGTCCACCTTCTGAACCTTGGTTGACCGGTCCTATCACAAACGATAGCACCGGTTTAACCAAGCGATTGAGAGGGTAATATCATGAGCATCATTTCCACCGCGCGCGAAGGCGCGACCCTGATTGTCACGTCGAACAATCCGCCCGTCAACGCGCTGGGTCAGGCCGTTAGGGCGGGGATTTTTGACGCGATTGCAGCGGCGCAGGATGATGCAGGCATCACTGCCATCGTCATTCGTTGCGAAGGGCGCACCTTTTTTGCCGGGGCTGATATCACCGAATTTGGCAAGCCGCCGGTTGGCCCGTCGCTGCCTGAAGTGATCAACGCGATTGAGGCCAGCGCAAAGCCCGTGGTGGCCGCCATTCACGGCACCGCGCTGGGCGGCGGGCTGGAACTGGCCTTGGGCTGTCATTATCGCGTCGCCGTGCCCTCGGCCAAGCTGGGCCTGCCCGAAGTGAAACTGGGCCTGCTGCCCGGCGCAGGCGGCACCCAGCGCCTGCCGCGCGTGATTGGTGTGGAAAAGGCGCTGGAAATGATTGTCACCGGCGATCCTGTAAAGGCACCGGCGGCCCAGCAATTGGGGCTGGTTGACAGTCTGGCGGGCGAAGATTCGCTGCTGGCCGATGCTTTGGCCTTTGCCACCAAGATCGCAGCGTCGGGCGATCTGCCCAAGGCGCGCGACCGCACGGATAAGCTGGCCGAAGCAGTCAAGGACATGGCGGTGTTTGATCGCTTCCGCGCCGCGCATGGCCGCCGTCTGCGCGGCTTTGAAGCGCCAGAGGCCTGCATTCAGGCGGTGAAAGCCGCTGTCGAACTGCCCTTTGACGATGGCATCAAGCGCGAGCGCGAATTGTTCATGAAACTCGTCACCGGCACCCAATCTGCCGCAATGCGCCACATATTCTTCGCCGAACGCGCCGCGCAGAAAATCGACGATCTGCCCAAGCACACGACTCTGCTGCCGATCAAGAAGGTCGGCATTTTGGGCGCAGGCACCATGGGCGGCGGCATTGCGATGAATTTCCTGTCCGCCGGTCTGCCCGTCACCATGCTGGAGGCACAGCAAGAGGCGCTGGATCGGGGCATCGCCAATATCCGCCGCAATTATGAAGCCAGCGCCAAGAAAGGCCGGATGACCGCCGATGCGGTGGACAAGGCGATGGGCCTGCTCACCCCCACATTGTCGTATGATGATCTGGCCGATTGCGATCTGGTGATCGAAGCGGTGTTTGAGACCATGGAGGTCAAAAAGGACGTGTTTGCCAAGCTGGATGCAGCGGTAAAGCCCGGCGCTATTCTGGCCAGCAATACCAGCTATCTCAACGTCGATGAAATCGCCGCCGCCACCAGCCGCCCGGAATCGGTGCTGGGCCTGCATTTCTTTTCGCCCGCCAATGTCATGAAATTGCTGGAAATCGTGCGCGGGGCCAAGACGGCGCCGGATGTGCTGGCCACGGCCATGGCGCTATCGAAAACCATCGGCAAGGTCGCCGTGGTGGCAGGCGTGTGCCACGGCTTTATCGGCAACCGTATGCTCAGCCCGCGCCAGCAACAGGCCAATGCCCTGATCCTTGAGGGCGCATCCTATTGGGAAGTCGATGATGTTTTGCTGGAATTCGGCTTTCCCATGGGGCCGTTCCAAATGGCCGATCTGGCCGGGATCGACATTGGCTGGCACCGCGATCCGTCGCGCATCGAAACGGTGCGTGAGGCGCTGTGCGCCAAGGGCCGTTGGGGCCAGAAAACGCAAAAGGGCTTTTACGATTATGACGCCGCGCGCAGCCGCACGCCATCAGATGAGGTGCAGGCCCTGATCAGCGAATTTGCGGCCAAACAGGGCATCGAACAGCGCAGCATCAGCAAAGACGAAATCCGCGAGCGCCTGCTCTATCCGATGGTCAATGAGGGTGCGCGGATCCTCGAAGAGAAAATGGCGCAGCGGGCGAGCGATATCGATATCGTCTGGCTCAATGGCTATGGCTGGCCAGCCTGGACCGGTGGCCCGATGTTCTGGGCCGATAGCGTGGGGTTGGACGTGGTTCTGGCCGGTCTGGAACGCCATGCCGATCGGATTGGCGAGGCCTTCCCGATTTCGGATTTGCTGCGTAAGAAAGTGGCTGAGGGCGGTAAGTTTACGCGGTGATACTGTCATGTACCCCGGCGAAAGCCGGGGCCTAGCTTTCGCCCCTCCTCTTCAGGGGAGGGGCAGCGAGACTTACGAACTTGTTCATTAGTCGCAGCGG
>JBGSTI010000230.1:0-7208 GCA_041736605.1 Sphingomonadaceae bacterium | reverse complement strand
AGAAAGGGTTAAGACACAAAGCCTTTCCGCTAAGGTACCACTGCCGGACTTGGCGATTGTGCGGAAAGTTGGGCGCCCATGGCACGGATAAGCTTCACTTTGTCTGTCAGCGGCTGCCAGTCATCGCGTGTGTCGATGGCTGACCACAGGCTTTCCACCTCGTCAATCAGCATCGTTTCGGGCGGGTTGTCAGCGAACCAGTTATCACGCGGCATCGCCCGATCCGCCAACAACGCCGCTAATGCCGCGCCTTCTGTCCCTTGCGCTGCCAGTCCGTCCAGATCATGCCCGCCGCGATGGGCATGGAAAAAGGCGTCGATGCTACCCGGTTGATCCTTTTGTGCGATCAGATACGCCTCTGCCGCCTGAATGAAGGCGCGGTCTGCCACCGCATCAATCTGCCGCACGCCGAGCCGCCAGCAAAATTGCGCGGCCAGCGCATTCAGAAACAGGTCGCCAAAGCGTTCCAGCGCCGCCACCAATGGCGCAGACTCGCTCACCAATCGCAACGCCACGGCCAATTGTCCGCAATTCCAGTAAATCGCCTGGGGCTGGCGGCCAAAGGCATAAAGGCCATTATGGTCAAAATAGGCCGCAGTAAAACTGCCGATCCATCCCGGCGCAAAACGCCATGGCCCGTAATCAAAGCTTTCGCCGCTGATATTCATATTATCGGTGTTGAGCACGCCGTGAACGAAGCCCGCGACCATATAGCTTGCAGAGAGCCGCGCCATGCGTTCCACCACCACATTCAAAAGCCGCGCCGCTGGTTCCATAGTGGCAGGGGCATTGGCCCAGTCGCCATAATGCGCGAGCGCATAGTCGATCAGCCGATGCATGGCGGGCGCATCCTCCAGCGCCGCCAGCCGCTGGAACGAGCCAAAGCGGATATGGCCATGGCTTTGCCGCACCAGCACGGCAGAGCGGGTAGGCGAGGGCTCATCGCCGCGCTGCAATGCCTCATGCGTTTCGATCACCGAAAAGGTGCGCGATGTCGGCACGCCCAAGGCTTCCAGCATTTCCGTTGCCAGAATTTCGCGCATGGCCCCTTTCAGCGTCAGCCGCCCATCGCCTTGGCGGCTATAGGGAGTCTGGCCCGATCCCTTGGTGCCAAGGTCGATCAAGCGCCCGGCCTCATCGCGCACTTGTGCGAACAGAAAGCCGCGCCCGTCGCCGATATCGGGATTATAATGCTGAAACTGGTGGCCATGATAGCGCAGCGCCAAGGGCTGGGGCAGATTGCCGGGCAAGGCATGGAAACGCCCGAAATGCTTAAGCCATTGATCGTCGCTCAACCCATCAAGACCGATCTCCCGCGCAGAGCGATTATTGCGCCAGCGTAAGGTGAGCGCGGGAAAATCCGCCGCCTCCACCGGATCGGCCAGAAAATCGGCGATAGACAATAGGGGCGGAGCGGGGGCAGTATCAGACATGATTTGACAATGGCGATTGCCGGACCAGCAAACAAGGCGGCTTGTGCGATACGTCACGCATGTTAGAGCCGCAGCCATGGGAACCGGGCAAGGGATACAGGATACGCTTATGGCGGAATATGAAGACCGGTTCTGGTGGTCGAAAGACGGTATCAGGCTGCATTATCGCGATTATGCCGGGCCTGTAGATGCTGCATCGCGTCCGCCGATCATCTGTATGCATGGCCTGACCCGCAATGCGCGCGATTTCGCCGATCTGGCGGAGTATCTGTCAAAAAACTGGCGTGTGCTGGTACTGGAAATGCGCGGACGCGGCGAAAGCGGCTATGCCAAGGATCCGTTGAGCTATGTGCCGCTGACCTATCTGGTCGATATTGAGGCCTTGTTGCAGGATCAGGGCCTGAATCGCTTTGTCGCGGTGGGCACGTCTCTGGGCGGATTGCTGACCATGTTGCTGGAATCGACCCGGCCGGGGCGGGTTGCCGCCGCCGTGCTCAACGATGTCGGGCCAGAGCTGGAGGCAGAAGGGCTGGCGCGGATTCGTGGCTATGTGGGGCAGGGGCGCAGCTATGAAACCTGGCTCCACGCCGCCCGCGCGCTGGCCGAGCAGCAGGGCCATGTCTATCCCTATTGGGAACTCACCGATTGGCTGGCCTATGCCAAACGCCTGATGGTGCTTGGCCCCGGTGGCCGTATCGCCTTTGATTATGATATGAAAATCGCCGAGCCGTTCATGGTGCCGGGCGGCGAGGCGGGGGTTGACTTGTGGCCAGCCTTTGACGCGCTGGCCAAGGTGCCGACATTGCTGGTACGCGGCGGCAATTCCGATATTTTGTCGGCCAGCGGAGCCGCCAAAATGATGGCCCGCCTGCAAAAAGGCAGCTTTGTCGAAGTGCCCGATACCGGTCATGCACCGACATTGGATGAACCGGCCGTGCGTGCGGCGCTTGACGATCTGCTGGCAGAGCTTGCCAGAACCGAGGTCGCTGCATGAGCGCCGACAAGCGCAAACGGCCCCGCATCCTGCATCTGCACAGCAGCTTTTCGCTGGGCGGCAAGGAAGCCCGTGCGGTGCGCCTGATGAACCATTTTGGCAACGCGGCAGAGCATGTGATCCTGTCGGCTGATCCTGATGCGATGTCAGCGCGCGATGCGATTGAGCCGCAGATCAAGGTCAGCTTTCCCAACGATGCGCCGTCGCTTCAGGGCAAGCCTGGCATTGCTCGCTATGTCAAAATCGCGCGCTATATGCAGCAATTCGATCTGATCCTGTCGTACAATTGGGGATCGATGGATGGCGCGATGGCACATACTTTGTTTTCCAAATCCTATGGTTTGCCGCCGCTGATCCATCATGAGGATGGCTTTAACGAGGACGAGTTCGTCAAGCTGAAGGCCAAGCGCAACTGGTTTCGCGTCATTGGTTTGGCCAAGGCCTATGCCTTGGTTGTGCCCTCCACCACGCTTGAGGCCATCGCGCTCAAGACATGGCAGCAACCGCGCAGCCGCGTTCACCTGATCGCCAATGGCATTCGTACATCGTCTTATGCCTATGCGCCGTCGCCTAAGGCTTTGACGGGCGTTCAAAAAGCTCCCGGTGATCTGTGGATTGGCACGCTGGCCGGGTTGCGCGCGATCAAGAACCTGCCGCGTCTGGTGCGCGCCTGCGCTGATCTGCCCCCCCATGTGAAGCTGGTGATCGTGGGCGAGGGGCCTGAGCGCGATGGCATAATGGCTGAGGCGACACGGCTGGGCATGGCGGAGCGGGTGATCATGCCCGGTTTCCGCAAAGAGCCGTGGCGCTTTGTTGGCCTGTTTGATGTGTTTGCCCTGTCTTCTGATAGTGAACAGGCGCCGATTTCGGTGCTGGAGGCGATGGCCGCTGGCCTGCCGGTGGCCGCACCGCGCATTGGCGATGTGGCCAATATGGTGTGCGCGGATAATGCGGCCTTGTTGCCTGCGGCCGGGGACGAGGCCGGTTTGAAGGCGTTGATCGCGCAATTGGTCCAGGACGCTGAATTGCGCACTTCCTTGGGCCATGCCAATCGCGCCCGTGCCAAGGCGGACTTTGAGGAAAAGGCGATGCTATCGGCCTATGGCGCGCTCTATGGTGCGGCGATGGGCGACGCAGAATTTCAGCAGCGGTTCAGCTAAACCGGGCCACGCATGGCTTTTCCCGGCCTCAATCCGCATTGGGCATTGGAAAAAGCGTGGGGGCTCGCTAAACAGCCCGCTGATAATGGCCAGAGCGCCTGAACGACAGAATATTGAAGGACGATTGAACTTGGCTCTGCCTCCCGAAAAAACCGGCCCATCGACCAAAAAGGCAGAGCGCGACGCCGCCACGCAGGATGTGTTCCTGCAAGAGGTGGATGATGCCCTGCGCGAGGACCAGATCCGCACTATTTGGGTGCGTTATGGCAAGATCGGCATTGGCGTTGTCGTGCTGATCATTGCCGGTCTGCTGGGCTGGATGCTGTGGGAAAACCAGAAACAGGCCGCTGCCGAAACGCAGGGCGAAGCCTATGTAAAGGCGCTTGATACGCTGGAAGCAGGCAATCTGGATGGCGCGTTAAAGGCGCTGGTGCCAATCGAAAATGCCGAACAGGATGGCTATCGCGCCACGGCCCGGCTGCTGAAAGGCGGCATTTTGCAGGAAAAGGGCGATATCAAGGGCGCAATTGCCGCCTTTGCTGCTGTTGCCAAGGATGAGGCTGTATCCCAGCCTTATCGTGATCTGGCCCTGATCCGCCAATCGACGCTGGAGTTCGACACAGTCAAGCCACAGGTCATTGTTGACCGGCTGAAACCGCTCGCCGTTCCCGGCAATGCGTGGTTCGGCAGCGCGGGCGAGCTGGTGGGCATCGCCTATATGCGCATGGGCAAGAATGAACTGGCAGGGCCGCTATTCGCACAGATCGCCAAGGACAAGAAAGTGCCCGCCACATTGCGCAGCCGCGCCCAGCAACTTGCCGGGCTGATGGGCGTTGATGCGGTGGAAGACCCCGAACAGGCCGCCAATGGCCAAAGCATTCCCGTTGATCGCCCCTAAGCGAACGACGGCACAGACATTCAAGCTGAGGAAATTTACCCCTATGTCGCAATTCAAGCGCACCAGCCGCCTAGCCCTTACGGCGCTGCTCAGCGTCACCATGCTGGCCGGTTGCGGCATATTGGGCGGCGGCGATAAGCCCAAGACCACGCCGACGGTCGGCAATCGCGTGCCCGTGCTGTCGCGTATTGATGTGGGCGCAGCTGTTGATCCGGCTTTGGCATCTGTGCCGGTGATCCTGCCTGCGCAGACCATCAATCCGGATTATGCCCAGCCCGGCGGCAATGCGGCCAAGACTGTGGGCCATCTGGCGCTGGCTGATACGCCCAGCCGTGTTTGGACGACTTCAATCGCTGGTTCCAGCAAACGCGTGCGCCTAGCCGCGGCCCCGGTGGTTGCCAATGGGCGTCTATACGTCACGGATACCGATGCTGAAGTATATGCCATAGACGCGGCAACTGGCGCGCGGGTGTGGAGCACATCGCTGGGCGTCAAGGGCGATGGCGCGACATCGGTGTTCGGCGGCGGCGTTAGCGTCGATGGCGCGCGCGTTTATGCCACCACCGGCTATGGCGAAGTTGCGGCGATCAACGCAGCAGACGGCAGCGTGATCTGGAAAGTCCGCCCCGCAGGTCCGTTGCGCGGTGCACCGACATTGGCGTTTAACGCGGTATTCGTGATGACGCAGGACAATCAGCTTATCTCGCTTGATAGTGCCGATGGGGCTATGCTGTGGAATGAAACGGCCTCGGTTGGCCAGACCGGCGTGTTCGGCGTTGGCGCGCCTGCTGCTGGGCAGGGCACTGTTGTTGCTGGCTTCAGCTCGGGCGAACTGGTGGCCTATCGCTATGAAAATGGTCGCAATTTGTGGTCGGATGCCTTGGCGCGCACCAGCATCTCTACTTCGGTGTCGTCGCTGTCTGATATCGACGCCGATCCGATTATTGACCGCAGCCGTGTTTATGCGCTGGGTCAGGGGGGGCGCATGGCCGCCTATGAACTGGTCACGGGCCAGCGCATCTGGGAACTCAATGTCGCTGGCATTTCCACCCCGGCGATTGCCGGCGAGTGGATTTTTACGCTGACCGTCGATGCCCGCCTGCTGTGCATTGCCCGTGCCAGTGGCAAGGTGCGCTGGGTGGCGCAGATGCAGCGGTTCAAGGATGAAAAAGACAAGAAAGGCCCGATCAACTGGACCGGCCCGATGCTGGCTGGCAACCGCCTGATCGTGGCCAGCACCGAGGGCGATGTGATGTCAGTATCGCCAAGCGATGGCACCGTTTCCAGCCTGTTTGAGCTGAACAGCGCCGTATCATTGCCGCCTGTAGTGGCCAATTCGATGCTGTATATTCTTGACGATGGCGGCCAACTCAGCGCATTCCGCTGATATCTGCCCGAACCGGATCATGCCGGATTTTGAATTTTTGCCTCTGAAACAAGGGGATGTTGCGGCGTGACGAACGGGCAGCGAAGGAATAGTTGAACATCATGCTGCCTGAAATTGTGATTATCGGCCGCCCCAATGTGGGCAAATCGACACTGTTCAACCGTCTGGTTGGCAAAAAGCTGGCATTGGTTGATGACCAGCCCGGCGTGACGCGCGACCGCCGTTTTGGTGAGGCGCATCTGCTGGGCCTCGATTTCATGATCGTCGATACGGCGGGTTATGAGGATGAAGATCCCGACACGCTGCCCGGACGAATGCGCATGCAGACCGAGGCAGCGGTGCAAAATGCTCGCGCCGTGCTGTTTGTTATCGATTCGCGCGCCGGGATCACGCCGCTGGATGAAGAAATCAGCCGGTGGCTGCGCAGTTCGCCCGCGCCGGTTATCCTGGTGGCCAACAAAGCCGAGGGCAAGGCGGGCGATGGCGGCCTGATGGAAAGCTATGCCTTGGGGCTGGGCGACCCGGTGCCGCTTAGCGCCGAACATGGCCAGGGCATGGGCGATTTGTTCGAGGCGCTGTTGCCGCACTTCCCCGAAGATGGCGAGGAAGAAGAGTTTGAGCCATTTCCCGAACTGGCAGAAGGCGAAGATCCGCCGCTAGAGCCACTGAAACTCGCGATTGTTGGCCGCCCCAATGCGGGCAAATCGACGCTGATCAACCGCATTTTGGGCGAGGATCGGCTGATTACCGGGCCGGAAGCCGGGATTACGCGCGATTCCATCGCGATTGACTGGATCTGGACCGATCCTGCCGATGGTGCCGAACGCGCCGTGCGCCTGATCGATACCGCAGGCATGCGCAAGAAAGCGCGCGTGGTGGAAAAGCTGGAAAAGCTGGCCGTTGCCGATGCGCGTCATGCCGTGGATTTTGCCGAAGTCGTGGTGCTGTTGCTCGATGCAACGCAGGGGTTGGAGCATCAGGATCTGAAAATCGCCGATCTGGTGCTGCAAGAGGGTCGTGCGTTGATCATCGCGATCAACAAATGGGACGTGGCCCAGGATGCCAGCGGCCTGTTCAACGGCATTCGCCATGCGCTGGACGAAGGTTTGGCACAGGTCAAGGGCGTGCCCTTGCTGGCGGTATCGGCGCGGACGGGCAAGGGGCTGGACACGCTGATCGATGCGGCGTTCAAGGTGCGCGATGCATGGAATATGCGCGTGCCCACCGGTGCGCTCAACCGCTGGTTTGACGACGCGCTGGAAGCCAATCCGCCGCCCGCGCCCGGCGGCAAGCGGATCAAGCTGCGCTATATCACGCAGGCCAAGGTGCGTCCGCC
>JBGSTI010000300.1:0-2034 GCA_041736605.1 Sphingomonadaceae bacterium | reverse complement strand
ATTCTTGCCCTCAGCCACCGCTGGGCTGGTGCTGGCCACCGCCGGATCGGCCAGCGGGCTGCCATTGTTCATAAACGCCAGCGCCATGATCGCGCCCACGCCCATGCCGATGAACAGCACCATGGTCCGGTCCAGAATCTGCCAAAACTTGTCCATCACGAACCTCGATTAAAGGGATGTTCCTGTATGGAGGCTGCACGACATGAACGCTGTCCCTCCAAGGGGATTGGGGATGGCCAAAGCCGTGCGCCAAATCAAGCCCCGCGACGCATTTTCCCTTGGGCAAGCCACGCTTTGGCCGTTTATAAATTGCGATTTTGCACAACGGTGCTTTTCGATTGGTGCCTTCTGGACTTTCTCCCATGCCAATGCCACCATCAACGGCATGAGATTCCAGGCAACCATGGCAGCGATCGCTTTATTGGGCAGCCCGGTTGCCGGGCATACCCAAGATGCTGGCGCAACATTCGAGATTACTGCGTCATATAGAACGACCCATGAAAGCGAAGAGTCTTCAGGATCATCGGGCGGCAAAAACGTTTATCTGGAAGAGATACTGGCCGTTCGCGCCGATGGTGTCGAAAAGCGGTACAGCCTGCCGACAAGGCCCGACAGACAGACGGACAATCTTGCCAACTGGCAATTTCCTGTTCGCGTGCTGGAAAAAGCCGATGGTACAAGGCAAATTCTGAACCGCGAAGACATGGAAACTCGCCGCGATGCGTGGCTAAACGCCGCTGAAATTTCAAAGGACGCCTGCGGGGCCTGGTATTTCACTTGGAATGCCTTTCAGGTGGAATGCGATCCCGATTCCATTCTCCTGGCCATAGATGGCATCACTATTCAGCCGATGGAATTGCACGATGGCGCCATGTTTGCCTATCCGGGAGCGCAGACGCCAGCCGTGATGCGCCAGACGGCTTCGGACGAGGACGGTAAACATTACCAGATCGCCATGCTGGTCGATCCTGACACGGTCCGCAAAAGCTCCGCCGAATCGGATATGGTTGTTGGACAGATCATGAAAAACCCGATCAGCTTTGAGGAAGCCTATGCCAAGCATCAGGCCGTGGACATTGCTGGCACCATCACCGTGCTGTTGGACGCAAAGCCCGATGGCCGGGTGTGGCGACGGACAGTCACCACAAATCTAACATTGATCGGGCCAGATGGAGAAACAGAGCGCCAGACATCAACGCAAATCACCACTCGCCTGCCCCATCAGAGCGTGATAACATTTGATTGATGCACGGTGATTGCTTTGGCAAGGCAGCGATAGGGCAGACAATCAAACCGCCTGAATATATTCCCTCATCGCTGCTGCTTCGCTTTCGATCCGCTCGATACGGTATTTCACCAGATCGCCAATCGAGACAAAGCCCTTCAGCCCGCTGGCATCGACCACCGGCAGATGGCGGATGCGCCGCCTTGTCATCAAACCCAAAGCCTCCAGCACGTCGGTCGAGGGATCAACGGTAACGGCGGGCGCCGTCATCACTGCCGATACCGGCAGGTCGAGCGCGGCGGGGCCATCGCGGTGGATGCAATAGATCACGTCGCGTTCGGAGAAGATGCCGGCCACCTGGCCGTTCAGTAACACCGGCAGCGCACCGATGCGCTTATCGGCGAGCAGCGCCAGCGCGTCACGCACGCTGGTTTCGCCGGTGCAGCTGATAATATCGAAATCGCGGGTTGCGACGATGCGGGCAATGGTCATGATCAGGCCTACTTCTCCGTTGGAGCGGCCGGACGGCCCGGCCTTTCGTTCGGTCGCTTTGCGGCCTGAACGTCGACTCCAGCTTGATGGTCGCACGAAAAAGGTCCAATGAAAAGCAAGGCATTACCGCCAGCACGGGATTTCACCCGCGCAACCACAGGACAGCGATCATGAAATATGTTTCCAGCCTTGATGATCCGGCAACGGCGGCGCACGCCTGGGCACGGTATCGCATGCTGATGGGCCGAATGGCGCTGGTGACTTTGGCCTGTGTGATCGCGGCGCTGGCATTTTTATACGCGCGCAACGGCATGGTA
>JBGSTI010000201.1:0-2849 GCA_041736605.1 Sphingomonadaceae bacterium | reverse complement strand
AACATAGGCGCCATCGGTGCGGATGGTCGTGCAGATTTCCTCTGCCTTTTCCTTGTCGGTTTCTTTCATCGCCTTCATCGCGGGATCGGCTTCACAGCCGCGCTTCAGCACCAGATCCTGAAACGCATCGCGCGTGCCAGAGCTGGCGGGCGGGCCATAGACGCTGATCTTGATGGCGGGCAGCGAGGGATCAACATCGCTCCAGTTTATGGCCTTGTTCGGCTGACCACCTGGATTGGCGGCCAGCGCCTTGTAAACCTGCGCTGCGGTCAGGTTAAAGGGCTTGCCCGTCTTGGCCGCGCCAACCGCGATACCGTCCAGACCGATCTGGACTTCGACAATGTCGGTCACGCCATTTTTGGCGCAAGTTTCAAATTCCGACGCCTTCATACGGCGCGAGGCATTGGCGATATCGGGCGTATTCGCACCCAGGCCAGCGCAGAACAATTCGATGCCAGCGCCGGTGCCGTTCGATTCAACCTGCGGCGAGGTGCGGCCTTCGCCCTTGGCAAAGTCGTCAGCAACCTGCTTGGCAAAGGGCAGAACCGTTGATGAGCCAACGACGCGGATTTCGCTGCGGCTGGCGCCATCGCCGCTGCCGCCACAGGCGCTGAGAAGCGCAACCGAAGCAACGGCCATGGCCGGGAAGAGGATCTTTTTCATAGGGATTTCCTGCCTTTGTTGTTCTGGCGAATCGGACAGACCCGTCTGGCCCCCGTCATGCTATCGCCCCTTGATATGGCGGCCATTAGGGTTGAGCCATTTCGCATCCGTGACTGACATATTACGATTATGTGACAATGCAGGCCTTGATACCATGATCAGGCCCCGGCGCGGGGCAAATCGGCGCGGGGCAGGGTGACGCCAATTGTCGTTCCCTTTTGCGGTTCGCTGCGAATATCCATGCGGCCCTGATGCCGCTCGACAATATGTTTGACGATCGACAGACCAAGGCCCGTGCCACCCATGGATCGGCTGCGCCCCGAATCGACGCGATAGAAACGCTCGGTCAAACGCGGCAAATGCTCCTCCGAGATGCCGTCACCTTCGTCGCTGACGCTTAGGCGCACACTGGTGCCATTGCGGCTGGGCGCGACATGGATGGTGATCGGCGTTTCCGCTCGGCCATATTTGATCGAATTGCTCACCAGATTGTGAAGCAGCTGTGACAATTGCAGCCGATCCCCGAACACCGGAGGAATATCGGCATCATGGCTGACCACGATATCGCGCCCGCGCGCCGGATGGCTGTCAACAAACACCCCGCGCACTTCTTCGGCCAGATGCACCAGATCAACCGTGGTTTCAGGAAGCTTGAATTTCTCGGCCTCAATCCGAGAGAGCGAAATGAGATCAGATACCAGCTTTTGCATCCGCTGCGCCTCATCGGCCATCACGCGCAGAAAGCGTTTGCGCGTCACCGGATCGCCGCCCGCCTCGTCATCGGCCAGCGTCTCGGCAAAACCGATGATCGAGGCCAAGGGCGTGCGCAATTCGTGGCTGGCATTGGCAACGAAATCGGTGCGCATCTTTTCAATAGCATGCGTGCCGGACCGGTCGATCAGCAACAGCATCCGCCAATCGCTACCCAAGGGGGTCAGCCGCAATTCCCAGCGTTGATCGCGATTGCCAATGCCCACCAGTTCCTGGGGCCGATCAAATAAATGCGCCATCGCGGGCTGGGCAATGTCCGATGCCAGCGGATGTTTCAGCACGATACGGATATCGGCATCAATGATATGTGACCCCAAAAGCCGCATCGCCGCATCATTGGCCCGCCGCACCAGCGATCCAGACAGGATCAGCACTGGATCAGCAATCGTCTCCAAAAGGCGCGGAAAGGCATCCAACTCGACCATATCGGGCGGCGACATCAACGCCGAGGGTGCGCTTTCAGGCCGGTTCACCCGCGCTGAGCGTGGCCGCCACAACAGGATTGCCACCGCCAAAAGCCCGGCGACCAATATGATAACACTGCGCTCCACCGGATCGACAACCACCGCCGCCGAACTGGACGCTGCAAAAACGCATAACAGCGCAAACGCCGTCTGCGCCCCTGAACCATGATAGTCATCACTCATGATGGCGCTTTAGCAAAGGGCATGTTGCAGGGATATGACAATGGTTGGGCTTGAATGGACACGAAGCGGATCACCCGACCCCGATCAGCCCTCCGCCGCTCCATAGCGGTTTTCGCCTTTTGTGCCGTCCATGCAAAGCAAGATGATCAACGCAAGTAGGCTGACCATGTAGAACAAGTTGCTCAGAAACATCGTTAGAAAAAGACCCGTGTCGGGTCCGGTACCAGCAGATGCCGCCAGATTGCCAAATATTGATGACATCGTACCTGCGCTGATCAACAACAGCACAGCAGGAACTGCACCCCATGCCCCGGTCCGGTTGGTATCATGCAGGCGCCGGGCCACAGCTGCCCCAAGCAGAAGGATCGATAAAATCGAGAGGATGGCGGTTCCTGCGAACACAGCAGAAAAATCGGGCATGAGTTCAGGGTGCGACCCTTCGATCTGCATCGAATAATGGCCGGGGCCTTGCTGGATTGTAACCTGATCGGGATTTTCAGCGGCGAATTGCTGCATGGACATGAAGGCTGAAACGAAGATCGGTATGAAAATCGCCATATAGGCAGCCATCATCAGAACGAAGACAACACCGACATAGGGCCAGAACTGCCCGCGCGTCTGCCGCCCTTTGAAATTGAACAGATTACGCAAATTGAACATGACTAATTGACGCATAGGGTGCGACCTCCTGTTTCCAGCCTACAGAGAAAAGGGCAGGAATCAATTGCAGTGACGCACCCCCGGCGGTTTCGCGCTTATTCCCCCTTT
>JBGSTI010000163.1:0-5474 GCA_041736605.1 Sphingomonadaceae bacterium | reverse complement strand
AGCGATGCTGTGGTTGATCGGCGATATGGCCGGGCTGGCGCTGGCGCGGCATTTGGCGGTGATCGTGCTGATGCAATCGGCGGTGCTGACCGTGCTGGGCCCGCGCATTGCCATGGGGCTGCTGTTCCCGCTGTTTTTCGGCCTGTTCATGCTGCCGATTGGCGAGGAGCTGGTGCCGTGGCTGCAAACCATCACCGCCGATATTACCATGTTTTTGCTGGGCTATTCGGGCTTTCCCGCGAGCATAGACGGCGTGTTCATCACCACACCCAGCGGCTATTTCGAGGTCGCCGAAAGCTGCTCTGGCGTCAAATTCCTGATCGCGATGATCGCCTATGGCGCGCTGGTGTCCAATGTCTGTTTCACCAGCTGGCGGCGGCGTTTCGCTTTCATGGCGGTGTCGATCATTGTGCCGATTATCGCCAATGGCATCCGCGCTTGGGGCACGATTTTCATCGCGCATCATACCAGCATCGAATTTGCCGCCGGGTTTGATCATGTGTTTTACGGCTGGATTTTCTTTGCCTTGGTGCTGGCACTGGTGATGGGCATTGGCTGGCGGTTTTTTGATCGGCGGCTGGACGATCCGATGATCGACGCGCGCAGCTTGGCGACCAATGGCTGGCTTAAAACGCTGGCCAGCTATCGCATCGCGGCGGGCAAGGGCGCGTTGATGCTGGGTGCTATTGTGGCGTTGGCGCTGGGGTGGAGCCATTTTGCTGCCTCACGCAGCGCGGCCATTCCGCCGCAACTGCATCTGCCGCAAATTGCAGGCTGGCAATTGGCCGATTATCAGCCTGCATCGCCATGGAAACCGCGCGCTGATGGGGCAGACCACACATTGTTTGGCACCTATCAGAATGCCAAGGGCGTGCAGGTGCAGCTCTATTTTGCCGCCTATGCCAGCCAATCCGAAGGGCGCGAGCTGGGTGGATTTGGCCAAGGTGCGTTTGATCCGGGATCACAATGGTCGTGGATGCGCGATCTGGGCGATATTGCCGGGGGTCATGGTGAACGCATTGAGGCACCCGGCCCGGTCAATCGCGATTCGGTGACATTCTATCGGTTGGGGGATGTGACAACGGGGAGCGCGATGCGCATCAAGCTGGCGACGATTGTGCAAAAATTGCGGGCAGGCGATGATCCGGCGCTGTTGCTGGTCGTATCTGCCGAAGACCGCAATGGTCTGAGCGGCGAGGCAGCGGTTCGGCACTTTCTGGACAGCATGGGTGATCCCGCCGCTATCGCCGATGCCATTGTGCGTGGCGGATGATTTCAAAACGCTCTAAGGCCTGATCCCATGTGCGGCATAGCAGGTATATTTCATCTGGAATCGGTCAAACCCGTCGATCCCGCGCGGATCGCGTTGATGACCGACGCCATCGAACATCGCGGGCCAGATGGCGCAGGCGTGTGGATTGGCCCGGGCATCGGCCTTGGCCATCGCCGCCTGTCGATCATCGATCTGGAGGGCAGCCCCCAGCCGATGGAGGCCGTGGATGGCGGCGCCGTGATCGTGTTCAATGGCGAGATTTATAATTTTCAGGAATTGCGCGCCGAATTACAGGCGCTGGGCCATAAATTCCGCACCCATGGCGATACCGAAGTTATCTTGGCCAGCTGGCGGCAATGGGGTGTCGATTGCCTGTCGCGCCTCAATGGCATGTTTGCCTTTGCGCTATACGATATTGCCAGCCGTCAGCTGTTTCTGGCGCGCGACCGGTTGGGCGTAAAGCCATTATTCCATGCGCGATTGAGCGATGGCAGCCTGATTTTCGGGTCTGAGCTTAAGGCGCTGTTGGCGCATCCGATGTTGCGCCGCGATGTCGATCCGCTGGCGATCGAGGATTATCTGGCCTGGGGCTATGTGCCCGATCACCGGTCGATGCTGCGCGGGGTGGAGAAACTGCCCGCCGGGCATTTCCTGCTGCTCGAATGCGGCAAATCGATGCCAGCCCCGCGCCAATATTGGGATGTCGATTTCTCGCACCGGCATAAGGGTTCGGCCGAGGAACTGGGCGAACAACTGACCGCGCTGATGCGCGACGCGGTGAAAAGCCGGATGGTTGCCGATGTGCCGCTTGGCGCTTTCCTGTCGGGCGGGGTGGATAGTTCCAGCGTGGTTGCGCTGATGGCGGAAAACAGCCGTCAGGCGGTGCGCACCTGCTCTATTGGCTTTGATGTCGGCGCGCTGGATGAAAGCAGCTATGCGCAGACCATTGCGACGCGCTTTGCCACCGATCATCGCGCCCGCACCGTGTCGCCCGATGACTGGGCGCTGGTCGATAAATTGGCCGCAATGTTTGATGAACCCTTTGCCGATGCCTCGGCCTTGCCGACATACCGGGTGTGCGAACTGGCGCGTGAAAGTGTGACGGTGGCGCTGTCGGGCGATGGCGCGGATGAGGCGCTGGCAGGTTATAGGCGGCAGGTTTTTCACCATAATGAAGAGCGGGTGAGGGGGCTGGTGCCGCAAGGCTTGCGCGAGGGGCTGTTTGGCAGCTTGGGCAAGATCTGGCCCAAAGCGGACTGGGCCCCGCGCCCCTTGCGCGCAAAGGCGACGTTTCAATCGCTCGCCCGCAATGGGGCAGAGGGCTATGCCGATGCGGTCAGCGTGACCGGCCATGCCGCGCGCCAATCGCTCTATGGCGATGCCTATAAGGCGCAGATCAGCGGCTATCGCGCCGAAGATGCGTGGATTGCCTGCATGGACAGCGCGCAGGCCCGCACGGGTCTGGACCGGGCACAATATGCCGATCTCAAATTCTGGCTGCCCGGCGATATTTTGACCAAGGTGGACCGGACCAGCATGGCCGTGAGCCTTGAGGCGCGCGAGCCTTTGCTTGATTACCGGCTGATCGAATTTGCCGCCGGCGTCCCCGATGCGATGCGCGTACGCGGCGGGCAGGGCAAATGGCTGATGAAACAGGCGATGGAACGCTATCTGCCGCAGGACATTCTCTATCGCCCGAAAATGGGTTTTGTGACCCCGGTCAGCCAGTGGTTTCGTAAAGAACTGGCGGGAGAGGCGCGGGCGCTGGCGGATAATTCAGCCCTTGCGCGCACCGGCTGGCTGGATGGCAAGGTGATTGCTGGCATGGCAGAGGCGCATATCGCGGGCAGCCGTGACCATGGCCGCACCTTGTGGCAATTGGTGATGCTGGATAAAGCGATGGCGCGTTTGTTTGCGCTTTAGGGGTGGTTTGGAATGGGCAGGAAACTTTCAATCCTTGTCGTGGCATTGGTGATGACCGTACCGCCCGCTACGGCCCAGGAATCCGCTCCCTCCGCGAAGGCCGTTTTGGAAAGAACCAAATCGACGCAGGCAACCTATTCCAATTATATATGGACAAAGGTTTTCATTCCCGGCGAGCCTGTAGTCGAGATATTAACCGCTGAATTCCATTCAGGACATCGTCACCGGGTTGAGGCGCCATCGGAAGTAATAGTAGCTGATTGTGAGGCGAAAACCGGAACGCATTTTTCTGCAAACTCCGGGAAAATCGTCGAGGGTCCTAGCGTTGCAGCGGAAGCATGTGGAATTGACACGAATCCTGCGATGATCGCCGTTGAATTTGTTAGTTTAGTTTCGACGGAATTTGGCAAAGCCCAGCGGATCAGGGTTACCGATGCAACATATATCCGTGAATATGATGTTTCTGAAACAGGTGCCTTGCTTCGCGCAACGTGGACAGAAAATCGCCCGGGTGGTGCATTGATCATCAATCAGGAAACCGTGCAACTCGATGCAACGATTCCGGATGAAGGCATGTTCAGTCGGGAGTCGCTTTCGCGCAGCTATCTTCCGAAAATCGCGGAGTGACCTTGCATTGCTAGCTCTCTGTTCTCCGGCCTGCGCCGAAGCACATTCATGGGGCGGTCCGTGTACTCCGGCGAAAGCTGGGGCCCAGCTTCAACAAAAATCTAAGAAATCGCGCGTAGCACTGGGCCCCGGCTTTCGCCGGGGTACAAAGCGTATGGAGTTCAACCCGCCTTTTTCGCCTTGTGCGCCGCAATCTGTTCGTCGAGCGCCAAGATGCGCTGACGTTCAGGCGTGTCTTTCGCCAGGCCTTTGAGGCGGCACATCGCCCAGAGGCTTTTGCGCTCTGATTCCAGTGCCTTCAGATATAGATCAGCCATGCCATGCCCTTTCGTTCTGGCGACCGGTTAGGGCAGGCTGCGCGTCAACGCCACCTGAATTACAGGCAGGCCGACAGATAGGCTTGGTCAAAGCCGAACTGGCGCGCCTTTTCCAACGTATAGGGGCGCAGGCCCGATGAACGAAACTCGCCGATAATCTTGCCGTCAGGCGTTTCATCGAGATATTCGAACTTGAACAGATCCTGCGTCACGATCACGTCGCCTTCCATCCCGATCACTTCGGTGATGCCGGTGGTGCGGCGCGAACCATCGCGCAGACGCTTGACCTGAACGATCAGATCGACCGATTCGGCTATCTGGCGCGAAATGGCCTCTTTCGGGATCTTGATGTCGCCCATCAGGATCATGTTTTCCATACGGCCAAGGCATTCGCGCGCCGAGTTGGCGTGAAGCGTACACATCGAGCCATCATGGCCGGTGTTCATGGCGGCGAGCAGATCGAAACATTCCGCGCCACGAATTTCGCCCAGAATGATGCGGTCAGGACGCATACGCAGGGCGTTCTTCACAAGGTCACCGATGGTAATCGCGCCTTGCCCTTCAAGGTTCGGCGGGCGGGTTTCCAGCGGCAGCCAGTGCGGCTGTTGCAAGCGCAATTCGGCAGCGTCTTCGATGGTCAGCACGCGCTCACCAGGATCGATCATTTTCGACAAGGCGTTGAGCATGGTGGTTTTGCCCGAACCCGTGCCGCCCGAAATGACGATGTTCATACGGCAGGCCCCGGCGATTTTTAGCGCGGTGGCCATGGCGTCACTCATCGAACCGAAATCACGCAGCATATCGACAGTGATCGGCTTTTCGGAAAACTTACGAATCGAGATTGCCGTGCCTTTGAGGCTCAATGGCGGCACGATCACGTTAACGCGGCTGCCGTCCTTCAGGCGGGCGTCGGCCAGTGGTGTGGTCTGGTCGACGCGGCGGCCGACCTGGTTGACGATTCGCTGGGCAATCTGGAACAGATGGCTTTCATCGCGGAACTGGATTTGGGCCAGCTGAAGCTTGCCCTTTTTTTCGATATAGGTCTGTTCAGGGCCATTAACCATGATATCGGAAATATCCGGATCGTTGAGCAATTCCTCCAGCGGGCCAAAGCCCAGCAGCTCGTCGATCAGCACCTTTTCCAGCGCGAATTGTTCACGCCGGTTAAGCGTCAGTTTCAGCTCGGCCAACACTTCGAGGATGATCGGGCGAAATTCTTCGGACAATTCGTCTTTAGTCAGCGTTGCCGCTGCCTCGGGATCGACACGTTCCAGCAGGCGCGGCAGCACCTGTTCCTTGATCTTGTGAACCGATGCTTCAAAGCCCTCGGCCTT
>JBGSTI010000147.1:0-4480 GCA_041736605.1 Sphingomonadaceae bacterium | reverse complement strand
TGTGGTGGCCCGGCTCAGCGTCAAGGCGTGATGTCCAATGCGCCGCTTGTCGCTTTTCACCGCGTCAATCGGCCCGGCCAGCCCGGCTATTGCGCCGATATGCAGCGGCATCACATCTTGCCGCGTCAGGTGCGCCGCTATGCCTCGTTCATGACGATGCTGGGGGCGATTGATCCGCGTGGCCTATTGATCGGGGATTTTCGCCACAACGGCCTGTTGCTGCCCGCCACCGATGCCCAGGCGCGTTGCACACGCCTGCCATTGCATCGCGGGCCGCACCGGGCCTATTCCGATCTGGTGCTGTGCCGCGTGGCCAATATCGAGCGTCAATGGCATAATCAACACGGCGCAAGGGCTCATAGCGCCGCGCACGATGCCCGCTTTCGCCTGTGTCTGTTGCAACGCGCGCTTGCCCGTAGCCTGATTGACCCGCAAGTCCGCCCGCATGTGCCGTTGAACCAGCGCGATCCCTTTCGCTTTCATGGCCATACGTCTGAAAGGCGTATAGACGATCTGGCGGCGATGCTTTGGATTGCAACCCAAGGATCGAGTTGAAAGGTTCGCTAATGCAGATAAAACGCGCGTGTCTTGATGATCCACAGGTCCGCGCCCTTTTGGCCCGGCATCTGGCCGGGATGCACGAAAATTCACCGCCCGATGCCGTGTTCGCGCTCGACCTGTCCGGTCTGCAAGGCGATGATATTGCGCTGTTCAGCGTGTGGGATGGTGATGACCTGATGAGCATCGGGGCGCTGAAAGAGCTTGATCCGCAGCAAGGCGAACTCAAATCGATGCGCACCAGCGACCAGCATTTGCGCAAAGGAGCCGCTGCTGCGCTGCTCGATCATCTGATCGAACTGGCCCGTGCGCGCGGTTATCAGCGGCTCAGCCTCGAAACCGGATCGGGTACGGCGTTTGAACCGGCCTTGGCGCTCTATCGCCGCCGGGGCTTTACCAATGGCGCGGCTTTCGGCGATTATACAGGCAGCGATTTCAACCAGTTTCTGCACCTTGATCTGATCTGAATCGCGTTCCCGGCGCGGGCGGATCAACCGGGCCACCGGCAAAGCATTGCGCCATGGCCATCCATTGCGCGGCCACCGGTCCAGTCACTTGCAACTGCGTGTCTGCGATATGGCGCGTTTGCGTGACCACCTGACAAAATTCCTGCGCCGCGCCGCTGATCCGCTCCACTGATTGCGGGTCGCCATGGGTCAGGCTCGCCCCTGATGGCAGCACCAGATCGATAAACGGCATGGCATCGGGCACCGGTAACCTGCGATTGCGATAGGTCCAGCCAAAGGTGTTGAGGCCGATATGGACGATATTAGCGATGCGGTCGCTATCGATCCGCTCCTGTCCCAGCGCGTCCCAGATCGCCTGGCCATGCGCCCAGCTTTCCATCAGCCGCGCAGTGATCGATGATCGCGCGCTCATCTCTGGTCCCACCCATGGCAAGCGCGCTTTGGGATCGGCAGCGGTAAAATCGGCGGCGACGGTTTCTGCCTCGGCAATCCAGGTGGCAACCAGATCCGGTCCAGCCAGCCCATGCAAAGCTCGGCTTTCAAAATCGCGCAGATTGCCGCGCGCCAATTCGGGGATCATGCCCTTGCGCATAGCCGCAAAACTATCGGCATCGCGAAGCGACATACCAGCGGCGGCGTTCCAGAAATGCAGATGGCGAATGATCTCGTCAAATGTCCAGCCTTTGAACAGGCTGGGCTGGCGCATTGCCTTTGCATCCAGCGGCACGATCAGCGCGTGCAGCGCCCGGCTTTCGTCGAGAAAATCCTGTGCCTGCTGCATCCTGGCTCCACTCCATCGGTTGTTTTGATCTTCATGCAACAGACAGTAGCCATACGCAAACGGCCCGCTTCGCCATTATGGAGAAGCGGGCCGTTCAGGCCATTCAGATCGCTAAATCAGCTACCCGAAACATCCTGCTGGGTGATCGGCACGATGCGGATTTCCACGCGGCGGTTGGCTGCACGGCCTTCCTCGGTGGCGTTGGTTGCGATCGGCTGGCTTTCGCCATAGCCACGGCTGGCAATACGCTGTGATAACACACCGCGGCTTGACAGATAGCTCGACACCGAACCGGCGCGGCGTTCCGACAGCGACTGGTTATAGGCATCCGAACCGGTCGAATCGGTATGGCCATAGACGTCGATATAGCTGCTTTCATATTTGTTCAGCGTTGCGGCCACCTGATCCAATGTTGACTGGAACTGGGGGTTGATCGTCGCGCTATCGACACCAAAGGTAACCTGGCTGGGCATGTTGAGGATCAGGTTATCGCCATCACGAACCACATCCACGCCGGTGCCTGCGGTCTGCTGACGCAGTTCCTTGGCCTGTTCATCAAGATAATAGCCGACGCCTGCGCCTGCGACCGCGCCAATGCCCGCGCCAACGATGCGTTCGGTGCGGTCACGCTTGCCGCCGATCAGATCGCCCAGAAAATAGCCGCCAACAGCGCCAGCGACGCCGCCAATGGCGGTGCGGCTGATGCGCTTTTCACCGGTTTCGGGATTGGTCACACAGGCGCTGGTGCCTGCCAGAGCAACACCGGCCAGAGCGATGGTGATCGTGCGTTTGAAATTGGTCATAAACATGTCCTCCTGTCTTTATGCGCGCAGGGATGGATAACGACCCCCTAGGCCCCGCTTGAATGCGCGTTTGTGCATGTCTGCAAGGTTAACTACGCGCGAACTGCGATTTGGTTGTGCAAATTCTGGTCAAGCTTGATATGAAGGCCAAGACCTATGGCCGATCTCCCTGCATTTCCATGGACTGATGTCCTGATAATCTTCGCTCTTGTCGTGCTGAACGGCGTGTTTGCGATGTCTGAACTTGCCATTGTTTCGGCGCGCGCACCGCGCCTGCAATCGCTGGCGGAAAAGGGCAGCGCAGGCGCCAAAATGGCGCTGCAACTCGCCGCCGATCCGGGGAAGTTCCTTTCCACCGTGCAGATCGGCATTACTTTGATCGGTATTTTGAACGGCGCCTATTCGGGCGCTAGCCTTGGCGGGCCAACGGCGATGCGGCTGGAGCGGCTGGGGCTGGATGCTGATCTGGCCGAAACTTTGGGCTTTGCCATCGTCATTGGCCTCACCACCTTTGCCTCGCTGGTGATTGGCGAATTGGTGCCCAAGCAATTTTCGCTGCGTCATCCCGAACGTGTGGCTGTAATCGCGGCGCTGCCGATGCGCGGCGTCGCGATCTTGTCTGCGCCGTTCGTGTGGCTGCTCGACAGCACATCGACGCTGATCCTGAAGCTGCTGCGGATGGACAAGGCCAGCGATGACAGCGTGACCGCCGAAGAACTGCACATGATCTTTGCCGAAGCCACCAAATCGGGCGTTATCGAGGAAAGCGAGCGCCGCATCATGTCCGGCGTCATGCGGCTGGCAGATCGCCCGGTGCGCGAAGTGATGACCCCGCGCACCGAAGTCGACTGGATCGAGAAAAAGGCCAGCGAAGACGAGATCAAGGCGCAATTGCTGAAATCACCGCATAGCCTGTTGCTGGTCGCCAATGGGTCAATCGATCAGATTGTCGGCGTGGTGCAGGCCCGCGACATTGCCGTCGCCATATTGAAGGGCCGCCGCATCAATCTGGCCCGCGCGATGCGGCCTGCGCCGATCATCCCCGACCAGCTGGATGCGATGGATGCCATGCGCGTGCTGCAAAAATCCGATGTGTCGATGGGTCTGGTGCATGATGAATATGGCCAGTTCGAAGGGGTAGTGACGCCCGCCGATCTGCTCTCTGCCATTGTCGGCCAGTTCGCCTCGCATCAGGATGAGGGCGATTCGCCGATGATCATCACGCGCGAGGATGGATCATTGCTGATATCGGGCGCGCTGCCCGCCGATGCGCTGGCATCGCGGCTGGGCATCACACTGGATGAAGACCGGGATTACGCCACGGCGGCAGGCCATGTGCTGGCCGTGCTGCGCCGTCTGCCGCATGAGGGCGATCATTTCATTGATCAGGGCTGGCGCTTTGAAATCGTCGATATGGACGGGCGCAAAATCGACAAGCTGCTGGTCAGCGCGTTTGATGTGGATGGCGACGGCAAGGAAGATTGAACGGGCTTTGCCGTGCTCCGGCGCAGGCCGGAGCACTTGAAGCCGCCTAAACCTTACTGCCCGCCGGGCGCACCGCCGCCAGCGCCAACGGCACCGATATTGCCGAACAGATCCTGCAAAAAGCTGCGTTCGCGGCCCAGGGTCGGCGTTTTGTCGCCATCGGGGCTGAGGCGTGAGACCAGCTCAACGCCCGAACGATCCACCGACACCACATTACCCGCCGCATCAAAACGCACGCGCAGCACCAATTGTTCGGTGGTGCGCGGATTGGCAAAGGCCAACTGCTTGGTATCCTGCGACACATAATACCAAACCGGATCGCCAAACTGGCTCATAAACGTCGGGCGGCCCAAAGTGCGTTCAACCGAAGTCTTGTTATCAATACC
>JBGSTI010000131.1:0-2639 GCA_041736605.1 Sphingomonadaceae bacterium | reverse complement strand
GCGCGACAGTGACGGGCGTCGATGCGGCGGCAGAAAATGTCGCGGTGGCGCAGAGCCATGCCGATGCGAGTGGCCTGTCCATCAATTACCGCCATGGCGATATCGGTGCGATGGGCCTGAATGGCTATGATCTGGTCACGTCGATGGAAGTGATTGAACATGTCGCCGATCCCGCGCTGTTCATGCAGGCATTGGCCGATGCGCTGGCCACCGATGGGCTGATGATCCTCTCCACCCCCAATCGCACGATGCAATCACGGCTGTTGCTGGTCGAGGCGGCGGAACGCATGGGCCAGGTGCCGCGTGGCACGCATCATTGGGATCAGTTCATCACGCCGGATGAGCTGGAGGCTTTGGCGAACGCCGTGGGCCTGCGCGTGATTGACCGACAGGGTTTGGGCTTCAGTGTGCTACGCGGGCTGGAATTGAGCGAGGATATGTCGCTGAATTATCTGATGGCGTTGGTGAAGGCCTGAATATTAAGTGCTCCGGCGCAGGCCGGAGCGTTGGCGATGACAGGGTCATTGGTTCTAAACGGCCACCGCTCCGGCCTTCGCCGGAGCACATGAGGTGTTGAGTGGCCCCTCACCCCATCGGATAGAGGATATCCTTGGTCACCTGATCAATCGCCTTCATCAAATCATCGGGCAGCACCAGATCAATGGCGGCAAAGATCGGATCAAGCTGATCCTCGCGGCTGGCACCGACAATAGTCGAGCCCACAAAATCATGCTGTTTCGACCAGGCCAAAGCCATGGTCACGGGCGACATCCCGGCCTCATCCGCCAAGGCGACCAGCCGCGCGGTCGATTCCAGCGCGCGTGGTCCAGCAAAGCGTTCGACCATTGCGGCCTGCCGCCCACCCAGCCCCATATAGCGCGAAAAGCGCGCGCCTTCGGGCTTTTGCCCATTCAGATATTTGCCAGACAGAACGCCGCCAGCCAGCGGCGAATAGGGCAGCAGGCTGACATTTTCCTGTTCGCACACCTGCTTAAGCTCGTCCTCAAAACGGCGATTGTTTATCGAGAAATTGTTCTGAATGGTCACATAGCGCGCCGCGCCCAGCCGTTCGGAGGCAGCGAGGCTTTTCATCAGGCCCCAGCTGGTCTCATTCGAACAGCCCAGAATCCGCACTTTGCCAGCGCGCACCAGTTCGTCGAGCACTTCCATCGTCTCGTCATAGCCGGTGCCATGATCAGGCCAATGGGTCTGATACAGATCGACATAGTCCGTGCCCAATTTGCGCAGGCTGTCGTCAAAGGCGCGAGTGATATTGTGGCGATCCAGCGACGTCATCCCGCCGCGCACAGCCGCCTTGAACCAGATATGGCTAGGCCCCGCGACCTTGGTCGCCAATATGATCGAATCGCGATCCTTGGTCTTTAGCCAGCGGCCAACAATTTCCTCGGTCCGCCCGGCATATTTGGGATCGGGCGGCACCGGATACATTTCGGCGGTATCAAAGAAATTGATTCCCGCATCGACCGACCGGTCCAATATACGAAACGCCTCTGCCTCATCGGTCTGCGACCCGAATGTCATCGTGCCCATGCAGATATCGGACACACAAATCGGGCTTTTGCCCAAACGGCGATGTTTCATATCATATCCTCGATCAGGCGTTGGGATCGCTATAATGCGCAGGGGGCGGTATGCCTTCCATGCGTTCGGAAAGCAGGGGCCGGAAACAGGGCCGCGACTTCATGACGCGATACCAGTTTTGCGCCATGTCGTGCCCGGTCCAGTCGATCCCGCCCAGATAATCGGCCACCGAAATCTGCGCCGCTGCGGCAAGATCGGCCAGGCTCAATTGCGAACCGGCCAGCCAGGGCCGGTTATCGACCAGATAGTCGACATAATCCAGATTCCGCGTCGCCAGCCTGATCACTTCGCGCAGCACCGCCGCATCGGGCGGCTGACGATGAAACAGGCGCTTTTTCATCTTTTCGTGCAGCAAGGGCGCGGTGACATCGCCAAAGAAATTCTCGTCGAACAAGCGCACCAGCCGCCGGATTTCCGCACGATTGGGCGCGGTGCCGTTGATCATCGGGTTCTTGTCGACCGTTTCTTCCAGATATTCGCAGATGGCACCCGAATCGATCAGGGTCAGATTGCGCTCGCTATGCCGCATCACCGGCACCCGGCCTGTGGGGTTCAGATCCAGAAATTCATCGCGTTCGGCCCATGGGTCTTCGCGCACCATGTCATAGCCAATGCCCTTTTCGCCCATCAACAGGCGAACCTTGCGGGAAAAGGGACAAAGGGGGAATTGGAATAGCTGCCACATGAACGCTGCCTATGGCGCATAGGGGTATGGGCCGTCCACCGCATAAGGACAAAGGGCATGAATTAAGCGGTGGAAAATGCCGGGATCGACCACGCCTGTCCTTTTGCGCCGATCATTTTGCGCAGCGGCTGCGGTCCCCGGCTTTGCACGCAGCGACATCGGCCCTCCACCGCGCTTGCGCCGCCTGATACTCGCGCTCCCGCCGCACACGTTCTGCCTCTGTGGCGGCTTGCCGCTGGCGATAGGCCTCTTGCTCGGCCAATATCTTACGCTCACGCTCCGCCTTGGCGCGGCGTTCGGCTTCGGCATTGGCGCGGTTTTGTTCATTCTGTCGCCGGGCGGCGGCGGCCTG
>JBGSTI010000130.1:0-5434 GCA_041736605.1 Sphingomonadaceae bacterium | reverse complement strand
TTGCTGCATTGGCGATCATCCAGCCGCTGACCCGGAAAATGTCGAACCAGGCGCCAGGCAAACAGAGCGCTGCGCAACACTTGTGGAGCCTGGCCCTGCGTTTTGGCCCGATGCTGATCGTGGCCGGGCTGGTTGCGATTTTCATCTGGGCCTCGCGTGCACAGTCTATTGATCGCTTGGTCAATCAGGGCTTTGACGATGGCAAGCGCGATGAGGTGCTGCCCACATTGATTGACATGGCGACCAGCAACCAGCCGTTCGGTATTGGCATGGGGGCGTTTGAACATGCCTTTCGCATGATCGAACCCGATCAGATGCTGTCCCAGGCCTATCTTAATGAAGCGCATAATGATTGGATGCAGGTGGTGATCGAAGGCGGCGTGCCGGTGATCCTGATCATGATCCTTGCCCTTGTAGGGGCAGCGCGTGGTCTGTGGGTCATGTGGCAGGCGCGCGGCACACGCATCACGGCGCGGGGCGCGGTATTGGCCATGGCCGCCATAATGCTGATCGTCTTGGTTGCCAGCGCGTTCGATTATCCGCTGCGCACGCCGGCGCATATGTTGGCGCTGGCCGTGATCGGGGGCTTTTCGGCGCTGGGCGGCACAGGCTTTGTTCCGGCAGAACGCCGGGAAAAGTCCCGTCGGAAATGATCCACTTTGCTCTATATTTCCAAGCTATGAGGCCGTGTTGCATCATGCAAAACCGGTTGATTGGCACCCCGCTATCGTTTACATCTTTGGCCACGCGCAGCATCGTGTCGGTCCGATGTGATTTTGACTTGATTTGAGGATTTGCATGACAATTATGCCGCGTCCCGGCCTTATGGCCGCCCTGATTGCTGCGACGTTGCTGTCTGCCTGTGCAGGCAAGGTCATTCCTGTGGCCAGCAATCCAGATGTCAACATCACGCAGCTTGATGCGCTGCCGGCCCCGCAAAGCGCCGACATGCTCGATTCAAACCGCCCCTATCTGATCGGCCCGTTCGATAAATTGAGCGTCAACGTCTTTGGTGTCAGCGAGCTGCAACAGGATGTGCAGACCGACGCCGAAGCGGCGTTTTCGTTTCCGCTTGTGGGCCGCGTCAATGCTGCGGGCAAAAGTCCGTTCGATGTCGCTGCTGAAATCGAAAACCGCTTGCGTGGCCGCTATGTCCGCAACCCCGACGTCACCGTCAATCTGGTGGAAAGCGTTACCCAGCGCGTAACGGTCGATGGTCAGGTGTCCAAGCCGGGCCAGTTCCCGGTGATGGGCAAGATGACGCTTATGCGCGCCATTGCCACAGCAGGCGGTCTTAACGAATTTGCCAATCTGCAAGATGTGCTGGTTTTCCGCAGCGTGGCGGGTCAGCAATATGTCGGCGTCTATAATCTCGAAGGCATTCGGCGGGGCAATTACCCCGATCCTGAAGTGTTTGCCAATGACGTGATTGTTGTGGGCGATTCGCAGCAGCGCCGCATGTTCAAGGACATTTTGCAGTCCGCGCCGTTGCTCACCACACCGCTCATCATTCTGGGGCAGCAGCTATAATGCTGTCCCGCATGATGGCCTGATACCGACACCGAGTTTTTCAAAATGGGCCTGACCGGCCGGTTCTCAAATAAAGCGAAGACTTAAAACAGATGACCAGCCAGACCATACCAACCGCGCCAGACGCCGATATTGATCGTGGGTCTGATTCCCTGCTGGACCGGCGGGCTTTGGAGGGCGTTAAGCCATCTGAAGAGCTCAATCTGGCAGATCGCTATTGGCAGGCCATCCTCAACAATCGCTATATCATTCTGGGCATTATTGTTGCCTGTCTGCTGGCTGGATTGATCTATACCTTGGCCGTAACGCCGCAATTCACTGCCTCCTCGCGGCTGGAAATTTCGCGCCAGACGGCGTCGGTGACCAAGGTCGAGGGTCTGGAAAAGGAGGAGGCCGGTTCGGACCTCGCCTTCTATCAGACCCAATATTCGCTGCTCGAAGCGCGTTCATTGGCAGAGCGCGTCGCCATGACATTGCAGCTGCCGACCGACGACAAATTCTTCCAGGCCGTCAACAGCAAATTTGGCGATGGTGATGAAGATGTTGTCACGGCAGCGCCCGTGCGTGGCCAATCGATGAGCGCGGCAGAGCGTAAGGCAAAGCTTAATCAGACGGTTCGCGCCCTGTTGCGCAATGTCGAAATCAAGCCCATTCGTGGATCAAGCTTGGTCGACGTCACCTTTACCAGTGCCGATCCCGAACTGTCGGCGCGCATCACCAATGCCTGGACCAGTGAGTTCATCAAGGCCAGCCTTGACCGCCGCATGGAAGCCACCGCCGATGCGCGGGCCTTTTTGGAACAGCGTCTGGCGCAATTGCGCACCAGCCTTGAAGATTCAGAACGCGCCCTGCTGGGCTATGCCTCGAACAATGGCATCGTGTCGCTGTCCACCAGCACCGAAGATGGCAAGACGCGCACCGAAAAGACGCTGGTTTCTGCCGATCTGGAAACGTTGAGCCGTCAGTTGGCCGATGCCAAGGCAGATCGTATTGATGCGGAATCGCGTCTGCGTCAGGCCGGTGACAGCCGTGAAGCGACGCTGGCGCCCGCGCTGGCGGGTCTGCGCACAAAGCGCGCGGACGCCGCTGCGGAACTGGCGCGCCTATCAACGCAATTCGGCCCGGATTATCCCACCATTCAATCGCTACGCGCGCAGGTTGATGCGCTGGATCGCAGCATCGCAGCTGAATCGGGCCGTTTCCGTGGTTCGGCCTTGGGCGATTTCCAAAGCGCGTCGCAGCGCGAGTCTCGTTTGCAGGCCGCGATGAACGCCGCCAAGGGCGATTATACCGAACAGCAGCGCAGCGGCATCCAGATGGCGATTTTGCAGCGCGAAGTTGATACCAACCGCCAGCTTTATGATGGCCTGTTGCAGCGTTACAAGGAAATCGGCGTCGCTGGCATTGGCACCAACAATATTGCGATTGTCGACTCCGCGCTTGCGCCGACCAAGCCTTCCAGCCCCAAGCTGGGCCTGAACATGGGGCTGGCGCTGCTGGCTGGCCTGTTCCTGGCGCTGCTGGCGGTGTTCGTGCTCGAACAGATTGACCAGAGTGTTCGCGATCCGTCATCGGTGACCGACAAGCTGGGCCTGCCGTTGCTGGGTTCGATCCCGCGCGTCGATGACGAGTTCGACCAGCAAATCTATGACCGCAAGTCTGAGGTCTATGAGGCCTATCTGGCGGTTCGAACCAATTTGGGCTTCCTCACCGACCATGGTGCGCCGCGCAGTTTGATGCTGTGCAGCGCTCGGCCCAGCGAGGGTAAATCGAGCTCGTCCATTGCTTTGGCCTTTGGTTTTGCCGGAACAGGCCGCAAGACGATTGTGGTCGATGGCGATATGCGCAACCCCACTGTGCATCACTTCATGGCCGCTGCCAATAAGGCGGGCCTCAGCAACTATCTGGCCGGTGAAGAAAATATCGATGCGCTGATTCACAAGGCTGAGGGCAGCGATCTGCATTACATGACCACTGGCCCGACGCCGCCCAATGCCGCCGATCTGCTTGGCAATGGCCGTTTGCCGAAATTGGTTGCCTATCTGCTGACCCGTTATGATCAGGTCATCATTGACTCGCCGCCGGTGCTGGGTCTGGCCGATGCGCCGTTGATCTCGACCGCTGTCGAAGGCGTGGTGTTTGTGATCGAGGCCAATAGCGGCAAGGTCCGCGTTGTGCAGGGCGCGCTGCGCCGCCTGACCATGGCTGGTGCCCGCCTGTTTGGCGCCATCGTGACCAAGCTCGATGAACGCAACAACGCCTATGGCTATGGTTACGGCTATGGCTACGGCTATGGCTATGGTGCCACCGACGATGGCGATGGTGCGGATGATGCCGCCCCGTCGCGTCGTTGATCCTGCTCCGAACAGACTGATCCCATGAAGGTGTCCATAAAGACTGTCGCTTTGCTGTTGGCGACGCCGTTGCTGGCCTGGTGGTCGGCATCGGCGGCGATTGGCAATATCAACAAGCTGGACCGGCCCGAGCTGGCGCTTGCCGCGTGGCCAGTCAATGGCTTTGCCGCTGCGACGCAATCCTATGGTGCGCTGCGCGATAGGGTACTGGACGCCAAGGGGCAGGTGAACGCGCGTGATGTTACCCCTGCAATGCAACGATTGGCGGTAACGGCCTTTATCAATGAACCGGTAACGCCGCAGGCATTGGGCGTGCTTGGCCTGTCGTATGATGCGCGCAATCCAGAGAAGGCGCGCAAGATCATGCGGCTGGCCAATGGGCTGTCGCGCCGCGATCCATTGGTCAATGGCTGGTTGTTGCGCGATTATGCCCGGCTGAACGATGTGCCGAGAACGTTTCGCCATATGGGCTATGCGGCGGTGACACGGCCTGAAACGCAGGACGTGTATATCCCAGCCTTGGTCAAGGCGCTGGCCAATGCGGATGCTGTGCCGGTGCTTGCGCCATTTCTGGCCAGCGAACCGCCATGGCGCGGGCTGTTCTGGGATCTGGCGCGACAGGATGCTGCGGCGCTGCCCGGTGCGATTGCCTTGCGCCGCACCTTGGCGGGCAAGCAATATGGCATGACCGATATTGCGGTGTCGGATCGCTCTTTGTTATCGGCCGCTTTATCGGCGGGTCTGAATAGCGAAGCGGCGGCATTGGCCAATGACCTATGGGCGGCCAATGGCGGCAAACTGCCCGCCGCAAACCGCCTAAACCTGTTGCGCAATGGCGGTTTTGCTGGTGCCGAAGGATTGCCGCCCTTTGATTGGACCGTCACATCCCGCGCGGAATATGGCGGCTATATCGATGAGGGGCGCGGCATATTGGAAATCAGCGCATTGTCGGGCGTTGGCGGCGCTGTCGCCTCGCAAATGGTGGCGCTGGAGCCGGGTCGTTATCGCCTGACGGCCACGCTGGACGGTGCGCCGGGCACGACAACCCCGGATGTCGTTGTGCGGCTTAGCTGTGCAGAGGCCGGAACGGTCAATGACTATGTCGCACCGCTCAAGCTGGAAAAAACCGTCAATCGCGGCGATATCGAGATCAAACGCGAAGGCTGTCGCTGGTTCAACGCCACGGTTGAAATCGTCGCCGGGTCGGCCCGCACCGATGCCAGTTTGATGCTGACGGAATTGTCGATCACCCGGCTCTAAGCGGTTTACGCACGATCAATAGCGTAGAGCGAGGGGCCGTGGGCCTTGAGCCAGGCATCGGCCTCGCGCCGGTTATCAAGGCTGATCCGATCAAGCCAGGCATAGAAATCGCGGCTGTGATCCATGTGGCGCAGATGGGCGACTTCATGCGCCACGACGCTGCGCCGGACGTTATCCGGGGCCTGTACCAGCCGCCAGTTGATGCGAATTTCGCCCTGCGCCGAACAACTACCCCAGCGCCGCTGTGCTGATGACAGGCGGATGGGTGGTGCGGAAAGCCCGGCCCGTGC
>JBGSTI010000289.1:0-9380 GCA_041736605.1 Sphingomonadaceae bacterium | reverse complement strand
CACCCCGCCCTCGGTTCCAGCGAGATAATCCGAAAGGCTCCCGCGCTCCAGCCGCAGACGGTGGGCGTGGGTCAGCACAGCGGCATATTCGGTCAGGCGCGTCTTGTCATATTGCACGCCGAAAACCAGCTTTACCAGCGGCGTATAGGGCGCGCGCGGCTGAACCGTCAGCCCGGCGTCCTGCAATAGCGCGTCGCGTTGTTCGGGATTGGCTTCGGCCAACAAAGCGAAATCATAGGCGCGGCCAATCGCAACATAGAGCGACTGGCGGCTGCGATCTTCGGTCTCGTCGGCCAGTTCGGCGGCGTTGCGCGCATGGGCCAGCCAGTCATACAGATCGCCGTCCATCGGCGGGGTTTCTTCGCCAGTTTCCTCCAGCCACACACTGGCCTTGGCCGACGGACGAATATCGCCGCTATCCAGCGAGGCATGCGGGCGGATGTCGGGCGCGGCTTCGTCTGCCGCCACCGTCGCGCTGCTATCAAAGCTGGGCATCGGCAATTCGGGCGTAGCGAACGTCCAGTCTGCATCATAATCAACCGCATTGACCACGGGCAGTTCAACCACCGGATCATCCAGACCATCCAGGTCCACCGGCGTATCGATCAACGCATCATGGCGATAGGGCGCGCTAGCCCCCAGACTCATTTCCGCCGGTTCGCCGTCCAGCGCCTCGGTATCGTCCAGCCCGGCCAGATCGAGCACGTCATCGTCATCATCAAAATCATCAACCGGCACCGGATCGGCCAAAGCCGCCGGGCTTTCCGGCCAGATCGAATCGCGCGCAATCCGCGCACCCTGCGCCTCGATGGCCGCGTCAATTTCCAGCAACAGCGCATCGGTGGTGCGCTGATCCGCCATTTCTTTCCAGTTGATCACGCCATAGATGAAATCGATGCTGTCATCATCCGATGAGAAGGGCAGCAAAATGCCGCGATACAGGATGGTGCGATCGCGATCATTGACGAATTCCGCCTCAAACCCGATCGGGGCCTGATTGGCCAGAATCTGCATATAATGATCGGTAATGCGCGACAAAAGCGAGCGCGACGGCACATCATCCAGATAGGCGAGCTCACCATGGCCGCCGGTTTCCTCCGCCAATTCGCTGCCCAGATAGGCAATGGCGGGATTTTCAAGGCCGGTGGTGAAATCCAGAAGCACGCTATACGGCCCGAAATCGGAAATCTGATCCGGCTCCAAATCGTCAATCGATGGAAAGCTGCGTTCGCCAAGCAGGCTGGCCCAATAATTATAGGCGCGCACCTGCATGCGGCGTTCATCGGTGCCGATCTGGGGCGGCATATCCATCCCCTGATCGCCATCCATATCGGGGCCCAGGGATTCGCGGCGAGCGACGGCATCGTCTGCCACCCCGCTTTCAAGGGCAAAACCCTCGATCTGATCGCGCAAAATATCCATGCCTGTCCCTCGATTGAGCCGGTTACACGCTGTTTTTGCGCCAAGATGGTAAATCAATGGTTAAACAGGGGCGAAATTCCGCAACGTATTCACGCAAAACTGGCGGGCGGCATAGCCAAAGGGCGATGGGGCTTGCAGGAGCGCCATCATATTGGTAACGGGCCCAAACCCAGTCGGCAGCGCCCCGCGCCCGCCGCGCCCATGGGCCGCTTTAGCTCAGTTGGTAGAGCACATCATTCGTAATGATGGGGTCAGGTGTTCGAGTCACCTAAGCGGCACCAGCCTCCTGTTCCCCGATGCGCCTCAAACTATCGTTAAACCAACGGTTTTCTGGCATTGTATGCTCATAGCTGATCGCCATTATGCCCCCATATTTCATTCTAAATGGGGGCATGATTGGTGGCATAGCCAGCAGTCAGCCTGACATCGGGCTTAACGGCCATTCGCGCGTTGTTATTGGCGGGGTAAAGATCGCGCGGCATGCTGTGTGCAGGTGTTCACCTGATTTGCGTCCCGGTCCAGAACGGCATCTCGCAGTGCCGGACCGGGAAAATTACAATGACACAATTTACAAGACACAGAGAAATTTAATATTCTTCTTCCTGCTTTTCGCAGAAACCTTCGACTTCAATTTCGCCATTTCCATAATTATTTATGGTGACCCAGCGTCCAGAATTTTCATAGATGAATGTTTGCGAATACACTGATCCAACATATCTTTCGAAGCTATGAATACTGCGGCCATATCTGCACTCGTTGCCATCGACGCCGCAATTCATGCTACGCCATCTAGAGCCACCCGGTGGCCTTTGATACCATTCACCGTCTTCAATTTTATATTCGATGTCGAACTTGCTGCTGTCGCAAATGAAAATCTGTGCTTGAGCGGGCAAAGGTAAAGCTAAAGCAACAAAACCCAGAAAATATTTCATGTCGGGAACCCTTCATGCATGAAAAGACACGTAGCCATCAAAATCCGCAACTACCGCGATGATTTGCTAGATATGCGATGCAAACCCAGCCACCGCCGTCCTGTTTGCAGTCCTTGGGCCGTACAGGTGTGCGGCAGTCACTGCGTCCGAAGCGATTTTGCGACATGATGGCGGCGCTGCGGTTGGCGTCAGCCACAGCATCGGCGCGGGTTTCGCCATAACCATATACCGCTTCGCCGGCATAAGCTGGGGTGCTAACGCTAGCGAGACCGAAAAGAGCTACAATCGCCAAGGCTGGTCTAGATTTCATAGTCAGAGTCCTTTTGATTTATCGGTTTGTTGAACATTAAAGCGATTATGGTCGTTGGCGTACGGCCAGCATTTGTCGCTGGTGCCACAGACAAAAGGTCACGAAATTCAAGAGGAGCACTGGCGCACTGGTTGGGCGGCAGTGCGTGACATCTTTGCACCATGCGCGGGAACAGGCGGTTCCTGCCAAGGACGTCGCAAGAGTCAGCATGGCTGGAATTCTCGCGGCAACATGGCTCGTCATACATTTACCCCCCAAGCTGACTTGCCCAGAGGTTGCGGCAATTTGCCGCATTCGACCATGTCGCAAATTGCCGCAAATTGATGCAATCGGCTATAAACGGGCCGCGGACTATTGGTGTGTTGTCGCTCCCGGCCGGGACCTATGCACAGCCCCGGTTATATATTGCGTATCGGGATCACCTGAAAATGCCACGCTCAGCCTGGCCATCGGGTATATAAAATCCCAATATCCGCCACGCTTCACATAAACCGCGCAGCCACCTCTGCCGATACGCGCATCAATCGGCCGCTGGCCTTGTCAAACATCGCCCAGGTGCTCACCGCGCGAACAAGCACTTTGCCGTTTGCGTCGGTAAATTCCACATGCCGGTCAAAGCGTGCGCCGCGGGGGCCGTTTTCGATCCAGGTGCGGCCTGTTGCTACCTCGCCCACCGCGATATTGCCGCGATAGTCGATTTCGTGGCGCGTCACCATCCACGCATAGGCGGCGACATGGGCAGGATCGGCTACCGCCACCCAGTGTGATGTCGCCATGGTCTGGATCCACTGCACCCATACCGCATTGTTGACATGGCCCAGCTCGTCAATGTGCTGCGGCTCTGCGGTGAAATCGAGGGTGAAGGGCGCGGCCATCCGATCAATCCTCCCGGTCTAATTGCCACAGGATGAAGGCCATTTCTTCGGCGGTTTCGCGCAAGCTGTCAAACCGCCCCGATTTGCCGCCATGCCCTGCGCCCATATTGGTTTTGAGCAGCAGCACGTTCTCATCGGTCTTGTGCGCGCGCAGGCGGGCAACCCATTTCGCCGGCTCCCAATAGGTAACGCGCGGATCATTCAGCCCGGCGGTGACCAGCATCGGCGGATAGGCTTGCGCGTGCACATTGTCATAGGGGCTATAGCTGGCGATCTGGTCAAAGGCCGCTGCGTCCTCAATCGGATTGCCCCATTCGGGCCATTCGCCGGGCGTTAGCGGCAGGCTGGCATCGAGCATGGTGTTGAGCACGTCAACGAACGGCACATGCGCGACGACAGCGCCAAACAGCTCCGGATCGGAATTGATCACCGCGCCCATCAGCTCGCCGCCCGCCGAACCGCCGCTGATCGAAATCTGCCCGGACTTGGTATAGCCGCGATCAATCAGCCCGCGCGCAACATCGACGAAATCGGTAAAGCTGTTGGTACGCTTTTCCAGCTTGCCATCCAGATACCATTGTCGGCCCAGATCATCGCCGCCACGAATATGGGCAATGGCATAGACAAAGCCGCGATCCACAAGGCTGAGCCGCGTGGTCGAAAATCCCGGCGTAATCGCGATGCCATAAGCGCCATAGCCGTACAGATGCAGCGGCGCGCTGCCGTCGAGCTTGGTATCGCGTCGCCACACCAACGACACAGGCACCAAAGTGCCATCGCGCGCCGGGATCATCAGGCGGCTGGTGTCATACAGGCTGGCATCATAGCCCGACGGGATTTCCTGTACCTTGAGCACCGTGCGCGCGCCCGTGGCAACATGATAATCGAGCGTCGTTCCCGGCGTCACCATCGATTCGTATGACAGGCGCAGCGTATCCATCGCCCATTCGGGATTGTCGCCAAGGCCAGCCTCGTAACTGGTTTCCGGGAACGCAATCGGTTCAATCCGGGCGGGATCATCATAATAGCGGATCTCGATCTGATCGAGGCCATCGCGGCGCCCCTCGACCACATAGAAATCGCGGAACAGCGACAGATCGGTAATGTAGAAATCGTCCGAACCGGCGATCAAGGTCGTCCAGTTGGCGGGATCATCCAAGGGCGCAGTAGCCACGCGGAAATTGGGATGATCATCGTTGGTGAGCACATAAAGCACGCCATCGCGTTCATCGACATCATATTCGCGGCCCTTTTGCCGGGGGCTGATCAGCAATGGCGGCGCAGTGGGCGTCGTGGCGAGGACAAGGCGTGTCTCACCCGTTTCATGATCGCCCGTCGCAATCACCAACCATTTTTCATTGGCAGACAGGCCCACGGAAACGCGAAAGCCCTCATCATCCTCATGGAATAATTCGATATCATTGGCGGAATCAGTGCCCAGCCGGTGCAGACGCGCATTATCGGTGCGCCATTGATCATTGGCGCGGCCATAGGCGATGCTGCTGCCGTTTTCGCACCACACCAAAGCCGATAGCGTATCGGGGATGATATCGGGCAGGTCTTCGCCGGTGGTCAGATTGCGGATGCGCGCTTCGAACCGTTCAGAGCCATTGTCGTCGAACGACCAGGCCATTAAATGGCCATCGGGGCTGATCGCCATCGCACCGAGGCGGAAATAGTCTTTCCCTTCCGCCAGCGCGCCTTCATCCAAAATCAGCTGCGCATCGCCGCCCGCCACTGGCCGCCGATACCATTTCTTATATTCGGCCCCGTCCTCATATTCGATCCAGTACAGCCAATCGCCATCCTTTTGCGGCACGCTGGAATCCGCCTCTTTGATCCGGCCGCGCATTTCGGTGAACAGCGCCTCCACTCGGTCCGCGCGCGCATCCATATGGGCGCGGAAATAGGCGTTTTCTTCCTCCAGATAGGCAAGCACATCCGGGTCGCTGACATCAGGATAGCCGGGATCGCGCAGCCACGCCCAGGGATCGTCCAGCGTCACATTATGATGCGTCACCTCATGCGGACGGGTGGCGGCAATGGGTGGGGTAAGGGTCATCAACGAACTTTCAAGCAGGAGCGGCCAGCGCATGATCTGGCCAAGGGGCGTGGAGAGGTCTATATGAGGGGGATAGCTGATTTGCCAAGGACTTGCCCGAAATGCTGATGCAAACCCATGAAGCCCGTCTATCCGCGCTGCGCGCTGCCTTGGCCGAGGCCGGGTTGCATGGTTTCGTGGTGCCGATCTGCGATGAACATATGAGCGAATATGTCGGCAGCTATGCGCAAAGGCTGGAATGGCTGACCGGCTTTGGTGGATCGGCAGGCACGGCGGTGGTGCTGGCCAATGAAGCCGCGATTTTCATCGATGGACGCTATACAATTCAGGTGCGCCAGCAGGTCGATGAACGGCTATTTGCGCCCGTTGGCATTGCCGAACAAAGCGTGCTGGCCTGGATTGCCGCTCACGCCCCGCAAGGCGCGCGGATTGGCTTTGATCCCTGGCTGCACGGCCCCGATTGGGTCAAGCAGTTGCAGGCCGCTCTGGTCGCCAAGGGCGGCGAAGCCGTGGCGGTGACCAGCAATCCCATCGATACGATCTGGGCCGATCAGCCCATGCGGTCTGACGCGAAATTGGCGGTTCACACATTGGAACATGCAGGCGAAAACAGCGCCGACAAGCGCGCGCGCATTGCCCAGTGGATGACCGGCAAGGGGCTGGACGCCACCGTCATCACCGCGCTGGATAGCGTCGCGTGGCTTTTCAACATTCGTGGGGCCGATATTGATCGCACCCCGGTGCCGCTGTCGTTCGCCTTGGTGCGCAAGGATGGCAGCGCCGATCTGTTTGTCTCACCCGGCAAGATGACGGCAGAGGTCCGCGCGCATCTGGGCAATGATGTCGGAACAAAAGATTATACCGAATTTCTCAGCGCGCTGGATGACCTGGCGGGGCAGAAGGTCGGCGTTGATCCCGAACGCGCGGTGCAGGCGATCTTTGCCCGGCTGGAAGCGGCAGGCGCAGACATTGTCTGCCTTCGCGATCCCGCCGTGCTGATGAAGGCACAGAAGAACGCCACCGAAATCAACGGCCACCGCGCCGCACAGGCGCGCGATGGTGCGGCTTTGTCAGGCTTTCTGCACTGGCTGTCCAAGGCGGGGCCAGCGGGCGGACAGACAGAATTGTCTGCCGCCGCCAAGTTGCAGGAATTTCGCGAAGCGACCGGCGTTCTCAAAGACCTGTCGTTCGACACGATCTCCGGCGCGGCATCCAATGGCGCGATTTGCCATTACCGGGTGAGCGAGGAAACCAATCTGCCCATCGAAACCGGCACGCTCTATCTGGTCGATTCAGGTGGCCAATATCTGGATGGCACCACCGATGTGACGCGCACCATCGCGATTGGCGCGCCAACGCAAGAAATGCGCCGCCGCTTCACGCAGGTGCTCAAGGGCCATATCGCGCTCGCCCGCGCGGTCTTTCCCGTCGGCACCACCGGCGGTCAACTCGACATATTGGCGCGGCAGTTTCTCTGGGCCGATGGCGTCGATTATGCGCATGGCACCGGCCACGGCGTCGGCAGCTATCTGGCGGTGCATGAAGGCCCGGCGCGGATTGCCAGCTTTGGCGGCATGAACGAGGCGCTGCGCCCCGGCATGATCCTGTCAAACGAGCCGGGCTATTATAAAGATAACGCCTTTGGCATCCGCATCGAAAATCTGATCCTGGTGGAGCAGCGCGAGATTGCTGGGGCCGAACGCCAGATGCTGGGCTTTGAAACGCTCACCTTTGCGCCGATTGACCGCGTGTTGATCGATACCGCGCTGCTGAGCGCCGAGGAACGGGGCTGGATGGACGCCTATCATGCCAAGGTGCGTGACATTGTCGGCCCGCAATTGTCGGGGGAGGCTTTGGCTTGGCTGGAACAGGCAACCGCGCCGCTCGACTAGGCCGATTTCGCCTGCAACCCCTTTTGGTTCATCCGCCAGACCATCTGGTCAAACCGGTCCTGCCCGAAAAACGGTTCGCCATCGAACACCATCAACGGCACACCATAATGGCCGCCCAGCCGCTGCGCATCCTGTGATGCCTTGATTGCCGCATCATAATGATCGGGATCGGCAGCGATTTTGGCGTCTAGGTCAGCGAGATCCAGCCCCGCCGCTTCTGCCGCGCGGGCCAGATGATCGCCCTCATGCCAGCCGCGCAAGCTGCCGCCCCAGATCAGGCTGCTCACCGCATCCAGGAACGCGAGGCCCCGCCCCGCTTCGGTCGCAGCCTGGCCCAATTGGGTCAGCCGATAGATATAGGGCTGCTCCTTAGGGTACGTGCGCGTCGCCATATCCATCATCACCGGATCGGGGCTGGGCCAGGCAAAGGGCAGACCCAGAAATTGCGCGCAGCGGTGAATGTCGCGCATGAAATAGGGCAGCCAAAGCGGGTCGTTCTTGTCGAAAAACTCTGGCTGACGCACCGCGATGGGATAGACGACACGCACATTGCATTTCACATCATGCGATTGCTCCAGCGCGACCAGCCGCTTGGTGACGAAATAGCTATAGGGCGAACGGAAAGACCAATAGAGGTCGAAAATCAGGGTCATGACGGGCATCTCTCCATTTTGTCCCGCACCATCCGGCCAAAAGCGCAGGCTGGCAAGCGCCGGATTGGCGGCGCTGCGCCTTTTGCGCTTGTAAACGCCCCATTGCCCCGGCAAGTGGGCGATGTCTGCCATTTCGGAGCCCAAGATTTTGAGCGATATCGATAGCGTTCTGGCCAACCGCAAGATGGTCAAATGGACCCGGCGCGAACTGGCGATCAGGCTGATCTGGGGCCTGTGCCAGCCTTTGTTCCGGTTCAGCCCGCGTCTGGCATGGGGCTGGCGGCGGATGCTGCTGCGGCTGTTTGGCGCGCAGATTGGCAGCAACGTCCATATCTTTCCCAATGTCAAAATCCTCATCCCGTGGACGATCAGCATCGGTGATGGCAGCGCGGTGGGCGACGGCGCGACGCTATATGCCCTGGGGCCCATCACTATCGGTGCGCGGGTTACCGTATCGCAAGGCGCGCATCTGTGCGCAGGCACGCATGATTGGCGTGATCCCGCCATGCCGCTGATCAAATCCAGCATCAGCGTAGGGGATGGCGCGTGGATTTGCGCCGATGCCTTTATCGGCCCCGATGTCACCATTGGTGCAGGCGCGATTATCGGCGCGCGCGCGGTGGCAGTGCGCAATGTGGCGGACAACATGATCGCGGTGGGTAACCCCGCGCAGATCGTGCGCAGCCGCATCGAACAGACCATTCAGTAAATATGGCTGCCGTGTTGCCCCAGCTGGCCGGAAAGCATGTGCTCGTAACTGGGCATAGCGGTTTCAAAGGCAGCTGGCTGGCGCTGCGGCTGGTGCAATTGGGCGCGCGGGTAACCGGCTTTTCGCTCGATCTGCCGACCACGCCGTCGCTGTTTGACTTGGCGGGCCTGAATGCCGATCTGGATGACCGGCGCGGCGACATTCGTGATGCCGATACGGTGCGCGCTCTGATGGCAGAGACTCGCCCCGATATCATCATCCATCTGGCGGCAGAGGCGATCCTGAAACGCGCTTGGCATGATCCTGTCGCGACTTTGGCCACCAATATCATGGGCACCGCCCATCTGCTGGATGCGGTGCGTAGCTGCGACCTGGCACCGACGATCATCATCGGATCATCAGACAAGGCCTATGCCCCCGCCGCCGCGCCCTTGGCCGAGGATGCGCCGCTGGGCGGGGCGGACCCTTACAGCATGAGCAAAGCGGCCACTGACATGCTGGTCCACGCCTGGCGGCACAGCTATG
>JBGSTI010000116.1:0-3089 GCA_041736605.1 Sphingomonadaceae bacterium | reverse complement strand
GTGCTGGACCGGGCCGAGCGTGGCGACGTGAAGATGATCTTCCCCACACGGCGCAATATGGAACGGCTGGCCCTGCTGCACAGCTTTGCCGAGGCAAAGGCGCATGCCCGCCAATATCATCCGCTGGTCAAGATCATGCCGACGGTGGAGGAACGCGACGGCACGCCGCATTTGTGCATTCCCGATAATCTGGGCTATCCCATTACCAGCGAACGGCTGGACACTGCGATGCGGGGATGATGGGAACCAGTTTCGCTGTCGGTCGTTTTCCCTCCATGCAAATCTGCATTGGGGAAGTATCTTGCCTTTGAAATTGGCTTTATCGCACAGGACGCGCCTCTGATGGTCGTCCAACGCTCCGTCTCCGCTTATGCGGCCGCCTCTGCTGGCGCTTCGGTGATTACCGAGCCTTTGTCGCCGGGCGAATTCAAGCGCCAGTTGGTTGAGGTGATTCCGCACCTGCGCGCCTTTGGCTATAGCCTGTCAGGCTCCATGGATGTGGCCGATGATTTGGCGCAGGAAACGCTGACCAAGGCGTGGACGGCGCGTGACCGGTTCCGCCCCGGCACATCGATGCGCGCCTGGACATTCGTGATTTTGCGCAATTCCTATATTTCGCAGATCCGCCGCCGCAAATTTGTCGGCGAATATGATGATATTGCCGCCGAACGCATATTGAGCGCACCGGCCAGCCAGCAGGATCCGATGCATCTGGCCGATGTGCAGCGCGCCCTGCACGAACTGCCTGCATCACAGCGCGAAGCCTTGATCCTGATCGGCGCGGGTGGCTTTTCTTATGAGGAAGCTGCCGACATTTGCGGTTGCGCCGTGGGCACGATCAAAAGCCGGGTATCGCGCGGCCGCGAAGCCTTGCAGGAGCTTTTGGAAAATGGCGGCTTTGGGCGCGATAACCAGATGCAGGACGGATCAAGCAACGCGCTGGGCGATATTTTGAGCGCGGTCGACAAATTGTCCGCCGGGCATGATCTGCCGCCCGCCGGTGATCATGCAGATGGCGAGGGCCGTGGCCATGATTGATTTTGCTTTTCAAGCAGGCAAAGCCTTGCTTAACCCTATTCAGCTATTGCACGATGACGGCGGTTTGATCGGGCATTGGCATCAAATGCTCGACCGGTGGTGGGAACAATCCGGCAAGGCGGATGTTATTCCTTTCATGATCAATCATTTGAACTCAAGCGCTCGGCGCGAAACGGAATTGGTGGCATGACCGACATGGCGAAACCCGTGCATGACGAAGGAAAAAAGGCTGGCGCGCCTAGCATCAATTCAGTGCGCCCTGCTGATCCGATTACGGAAAATCTGCGCGCGGCCTATGACAATGTGCTGTCTTCGCCGATTCCGGATGATATGCTCAGCCTGATTGCGGCGCTTGATGAAACCGACCGGAAAGACGGGATTGCATCGGCCTAGTCTGGCACCTTAGTCGTCGCAATAAGCCTTATCCTTTCAGCCGCTCCGCATGCCAGGCCAAATGGTCGGCCATGAAGGTGGAGATAAAGAAATAGCTGTGATCATAGCCGGGCTGCATGCGGATCGTCGCTTTTTGCCCCGCTTTTTTGCAGGCCAAAGCGAGCAATCCGGTTTTGAGCTGTTCGGTAAGGAAATTGTCGCCTTCGCCCTGATCGACCAATAGGTCGGGCAATCGCGCGCCATCCTCGATCAGCGCGCAGGCATCATATTCGCGCCATTTCGCCTCATCCTTGCCGATATAGCCGGTCAGCGCGTTCTGCCCCCAAGGCACCGCCATCGGGCTGACAATCGGGGCAAAGGCCGATGTCGAGCGGAACCGTCCGGGATTGCGCAAGGCAATGGTCAGCGCGCCATGGCCGCCCATTGAATGGCCGGTAATCCCCTGCCTATCCATATCGGCAGGGAAGTTCTCGGCGATGACAGCTGGCAATTCCTGTTCGATATAGGACCGCATCTGGAAATGCTCGGCCCATGGCTCTTCTGTTGCATTCACATAGAAACCGGCACCCGTGCCAAAATCATAGTCATCAATATCGGGCACGTCCGGCCCACGCGGGCTGGTATCGGGCGCGATGAAGATGAGGCCAAGCTGTGCGCAAGCGGCGCGAAACTCGCCCTTTTCGGTGACATTGGCATGGGTGCAGGTGAGGCCCGACAGATACCAGATGACCGGCAGCTTTGTTCCCGGCGCATGGTCGGGAACGAAGACTGAGAAGGTCATCGGCGTGCCAGTGCTGGTGGACGCATGGCGATATACACCCTGCGTTCCACCATGGCTGCGGGCCGTCGATACGGTTTCCAGTGTCAAAGGATCAGCCCAGACGCTTCAAAACGCAGATCTTGTTACCAGTGGGATCGCGCAGATAGGCCAGATACATACGGCCCATGTCGCCCTCGCGAACGCCCGGCGGGTCTTCGCATGTGGTGCCGCCATTGGCGACGCCAGCTTCATGCCAGGCATTGCCCTGCTCTTCGGATTCCACGGCAAAACCGATGGTGCCGCCATTGGCCGCGCAAGCCGGTTCGCCATTGATCGGCGTCGAAATGGCGAAGATGCCAGTGGGCGTCATGTAAAACACGCGGCCCTTGCTGTCCTGATGGCCGGGGGCAATGCCCAGCGCGCCCAGCGTGGCGTCATAGAATTTCTTGGAAGCGGCCAGATCGCTGGCGCCTAGCATGATGTGACTGAACATGTACTCTCCTGTTTTGGGTTTTGACGTTTTCAGACTGCGCGGCGAATCAAAGGGCCGCGTCGCTGCCGATGCTTTCACCTGCATGCATCCAAGGAAAGCCTTTATTGCTATTTGGCGCAGCTTCAAATGGCTTTTCACGCCGTTGCTTGCCAAGTGGGCCATCACCGCCCATCTATCGATCATGACACAATTTTCGGTTCTCGATCTGGTTCCCGTGGCTCAGGGGCGCAGCCTGTCTGATGCCTTGCACGAAAGCGCGGCCTTGGCGCAGGTGGCCGAGCAATGCGGCTATCATCGCTATTGGGTGGCCGAACATCATCTGATGCCGGGAATCGGCGGCGCAGCGGCATCGGTGGTGCTGGCGCATATTGGCCAGGCGACCAAAACCATCCGCATCGGATCGGG
>JBGSTI010000287.1:0-1561 GCA_041736605.1 Sphingomonadaceae bacterium | reverse complement strand
CAGCGGCTGGCGCTGCCCTGCCGAGATGCCAATACCGTGGCGCAGGATTACCGGCTGGCCGATGGCGTATTGATCCGCCGCGCCTCTGCCAATCGGCATAGCAGCCGTGTGCAAATGCATATGGCGTTGCTGCGCGCGATGGGTCGCGCTGATGCTGCACCAGTCATGGCAGAAATAGCCCTGAATGGCAGCAACGCGCATGACCGTTGGCAGGCCGCGCGCGAATGTCTGGCCACTGATACAGCCACCGGGCTGGCATTATTGGCGCAGCTTGGCCGCGATCTCGATCCGCAATTGCGCGATCTGGCGCGCCGCACCCGCGATCAATTGGCGGCGCAATTTGGGCCACAATTAGGGGAGCACGCGCTATGCCATTATGCCTGACGCCCGATGATGGCCCGGCCTGTGATCTGGATGAATGCGTCGCACGCATTGGCGAGCGGGGTTTTGATCCCGATGATCCAGACTCGCTGGCGCATGGTGCGCATTGGCTGCGGCGGCTGGGGCATAATCGCGATTTTCTGGGCGATCTGGTCTTAAGCGAGCTTAAGGGGCGCTATGATGCGGCGCAGGGCGGGTCTTCTTATGGCGCGCAGGTGGTGATGCTTGCCCGGCCCGGCGGCAGTTTTTTCCTGCGTGCCAATATCTGGCCCTCTGCCGACGAATATTGCATGCGCGCCAGCGGGCAGGCGCCGTTCTTTTTCGATCTGCCGCATGATCATAATTTCAGCTTTTTGACGCTGGGCTATTTCGGGCCGGGCTATTGGAGCGACTATTATGACTATGACTATGCAAAGGTTGCGGGGGATGTGGGGGAGGCGGTGGACCTGCGCTTTGTCGAAACCAGCCGCCTCGAACCGGGCAAAATCATGCTTTATCGCGCGCACCGCGATGTGCATGTGCAAAAGGCCGCAGACAGCCTGTCCGTGTCGATCAACATCATGCACGGGGCGGCGTGGCAGGGCTGGTTCGATCAATATCGCTTTGATGTCGAAAATCGCCGAATTGCCGGGATTTTGAACCATGCATCGAGCGATGTGTTGCTGCGCCTTGCGGTGCATATGCTGCCGGGCGAGGGGATGGAACTGGCCGATCATATGGCCCGGCGGCACCCCAGCGGCCGGGTGCGACTGGCGGCTCTGGAGGCGCTGGCCAGTGGCGGGGTGGCAGATATTTGGGATAGGGTGGTGGATAGCGACTGTGCGATGGTAAGCGAAACGGCGCGGTTAAGGTTGAATGGCTTTACGTAATCCCCCCTCGTCATGCTGAACTCGTTTCAGCATCCATCCGGCGCAGTATCCAATCATCTGTTTGAAAGACTGCACTAGGCTGTGAACTCATAAATGGTGCGGTTGAGGCGCTGAAATGGCGAACCTATCGGACCGAGGTGCCTGCCGCAGGGGCTGGTTGCCCCTGCAAGGGCGCCTCGGTCCGAGAGGGAAGCCATTTCAGCGTCCCTGCGGGATTTGACCAAAATGGCCCATTGCTGCGTCAAAATGCCTTGAAAGATCGACATATTCCTGCGCCATTTTTCCTTGCACTGAGCCATTTTGCTTCAAAC
>JBGSTI010000043.1:0-4592 GCA_041736605.1 Sphingomonadaceae bacterium | reverse complement strand
GCCAAGCCGCTGGGATCAAGCACCATCGGCGTTTTCCCGGCACAGACGCAAGCCGTGCCAGGATTTGATGGCGATGCCCCGGAATCCACAGCGTTTCGCATCGAGAATTTCGGCGCGGCGGGCGCTGTTTTTGGCACCACGCATGATCTGCTGGCTTTTGACCGCGCGCTGATGACCAGCAAGCTCATCCCCGATGCCGAGCGCGCCGTCATGTGGACCGGCGAGCCGCGCTATGGCTATGCCGCTTTGGGCCAATGGGCCTTTGCTTCGCCGATTGCAGGATGCGACGGTGACGGTGTGCGGATCATCGAGCGGCGCGGCTTTATTGGCGGCATTGTGTTGCGCAACATCATCCTGCCCGATCTGGACATGGTGGTGATCATGACATCCAACCGATCGGGTGCCGAGGCCGCCTTTGCCGAAATCTGGCAGCAATCCGGCATCACCTATGATGTGTTGGCCGCTTCCGCCTGCCCTGCCCCTTATCCCATGCCGAAAAGGATACTCGATTGACCAGCCATATCCGCCTTGGCGTCAATATTGATCATGTCGCCACCATCCGCAATGCGCGCGGCGGCGATCATCCCGATCCCATGCGCGCCGTGCGGATCGTTGAAGCGGCGGGCGGAGACGGCATTACCGTGCATCTGCGCGAGGATCGCCGCCATATCCGCGACAGCGATCTGGATTCGATCATGGCGGATGCGACTCTACCGATCAATCTGGAGATGGCGGCTACCGATGAGATGCTGGCCATCGCGCTGCGTCATAAGCCACACGCCGCCTGTATCGTCCCCGAACGGCGCGAAGAGCGCACGACCGAGGGCGGATTGGACGCAGCGGGCGGGCACAATCATCTGGCGCGCTATGTAACGCAGCTGGGCGAGGCTGGCATTCGCGTCAGCCTGTTTATCGAGCCAGAGGCCAAGCAGATCGAAGCAGCGATGCATCTGGGCGCGCCGGTGGTGGAACTGCACACTGGCCGCTATGCGCATCTGTGGCTGGACGGTGATCGACAGGGTATCGAGGACGAGCTGAAACGCATTGCCAATGCCGCCGCCCTCTGCGCCAAAAACGGGATCGAGCCGCATGCAGGCCACGGCCTGACCTTTGACAATGTTCAGCCCATTGCCGCAATCCCGCAGCTCGCAGAGCTTAATATCGGTCATTATCTGATCGGCGAAGCGATTTTCGGCGGGCTAGAGGCCAGCATCCGCCGCATGCGCGATCTGATGGATGAGGCACGAGGCACCGCTTCATGATCATCGGGTTTGGCTCTGATCTGTGCAATATTGAGCGCATTCAAAATTCGCTCGACCGCTTTGGCACGCGCTTTGAGCAGCGTGTGTTCACGCCCCATGAACAGGCCAAGGCTAATCGCCGCCCCTTTACCAAGGCAGGCACCCTGGCCAAACGCTTTGCCGCCAAGGAAGCGTTCAGCAAGGCGGTGGGCACGGGCTTTAAACGCGGCGTGTTCATGAAGGATATCGGTGTCGTCAACTTGCCCTCGGGCGCGCCCACACTGGCACTGACGGGGGGCGCGGCAGAGCGGCTGGCGGCGATGACTCCACCAGGCCATAAAGTGCACGTTCATCTCACGCTCACCGATGATCATCCATGGGCACAGGCGTTCGTGATTCTGGAGGCAATTGCTGACAGCGCGGCGCACATTCAAATCAGCGAAAGCGAAACTCTTGTCACATCCCCCGATCATGACTGACACGCGCCGCTCCAAAAAAACCGAAGTGCCGGTCAACTGGTTCGCGGAAATCCGCAGTCTGGCGATGCTGGTGCTGGCCGTTCTGGCGTTTCACAGCCTGATCGCCAAGCCTTTCTATATTCCGTCGATCTCGATGATGCCCAATCTGATGGTGGGCGACCGGTTGATCGTATCAAAATATCCCTATGGCTGGAACTGGTCGTCGGTCAGCTTTCATCTGTTGTCGCCGTTCGAGGGGCGGCTATGGCCGAAAACCCCCGAATATGGCGATATCGTCATCCTCACCCGCCCCGATAATGATGTGGATTATATCAAGCGCGTCGTCGCCCTGCCGGGTGACCGGATTGCGGTGAAAAACGGCCAGATCATCTTGAATGGCAAAGCCATCCCACAGCGCGTTCAGCCCGCGATGACGATTCCGGTTGATGCCAATTCGCCCTGCTCGACCTGGGACTTTCCCGGCCTGCGCTATCGCACCGCATCGGGCAAGATGGTGTGCGAACTGCCGATCCTGCGTGAAACTCTGCCCAATGGGGTCAGCTATAATATCATCGAACAGACCGATCAGCCGCTCGACCATATGGATGAAACCGTCATTCCAGCGGACCATATCTGGGTGATGGGCGACAATCGCGACAAATCGGCCGACAGCCGCGCAGAGCTTTCCAATCGCGGACTTGGCGGCGCCATCCCCTTAAGCAATGTCGGCGGGCGCGCGGAATTTTCGACCTTCTCGGTCGATGGCAGCGCAACATGGAACCCGATGACATGGTTCAGTTCCTTCCGCGGCGATCGTGCCTGGCTAAGCCTGCGTCCGGAAAAGAGTGCGGAATCAGCGAAGTAACGTGCGATTGTTCTGCTCGATTGTTGGGGATGAATGCGATAGGTTGCGTGTTCCTGACAATTGATCTGCGGACATCATGACCGACCAAACCCTCCCCGCCGACGCCCCTATCGATCCCCCCACCCCGCGTATCGAACAGCCTGGCCCCGCCGATTTGCGCGATCCGTTGATGAAGCGCGAGGCTGGCAAGGCCTTTGTGTGGATTGGCATGGCCGCTCTGTTCGCACTGGCGGTGGTGCTGGTTCAGCCGATCCTGCTGATCATCGGTGCGCTGGTATTTGCCGCGATGCTCGATGGCGGGGTGCGGTTGCTGGGCAAAGTCATGCCCATTGGTCGCGGCTGGCGGTTGCTGATCGTCTGCCTGTCCGCCCTCGCCTTCCTTATCTGGCTGGTAATTTTCGCGGGCAATCAACTGGTCGCACAGGCAGCGGAATTGCCCGCGCTGCTGGAGGAACAATTTAATCGCATATTGGCGCTGGGCGAATCATTGGGGCTTACCGCCGATGCCAATGACCTAAAGGGTCTGGCCGGGCAGGTGATGGGCGGTATTGGCCAGGTAACCAGCGCCGTCACGGGCGCGCTGGGTGCGCTCAGCAGCCTGTTCATGATTGTTGTCTTGGGCATTTTCATCGCTGTTGAGCCGCGCCTGTATGAACGCGGCATCGCCTGGATGCTGCCGATGGAAGAACGCGGCCATTTTTACGGCACGATGCAAAAAATGGGCTATGCGCTGCGCCGCCTGCTCGCCGGACGTCTGTTGGGCATGGTGGTGGAGGGCATCGGCACCTGGATTATGCTGGCACTTTATGGAGTGCCGATGGCGGCCTTGCTGGGTCTGCTGACCGGCCTGTTGGCGTTTCTGCCCAATATCGGCGCAATTCTGTCGGGCCTGATCATGATCCTTGTCGGCTTTTCTGGCGGCGTCGAAATGGGGCTGTTCACGATCTTCGTCTATCTGTTCGTGCAGACGGTTGATGGCTATCTGATCGTACCGATGGTGGCGCGCAAGACCGTTGATCTGGCCCCCGCCCTGGTGCTGGGGGCGCAGCTGATCTTTGGCGCGCTATTCGGTATATTGGGGCTGGCTTTGGCCGATCCGATTGTAGCCATGCTGAAAATATGGCTGGAGCGGCACTCAGAAAAGCAGGCCGGTATCGACGATGTGGTTAGTTTATAAAGTCACACGCTACGACGTCATTGCGAGCGCAGCGAAGCAATCCAGATCAACGTTGGGACTGGATTGCTTCGCTGCGCTCGCAATGACGAAACTATAATTACTGGCCGGGCGCACCTTGCGGAGCCGCGCCGGGAACACCACTCGGTGCGCCGCCCTGGCCCTGCATCTGCTGCTGCATCATTTGCTGCTGCTGCGCCTGCATCGCTTGGAACTGCTCGTTCGAGATGAAGTCAAGCAGTTCGACTTCAAAGGTCAGATCGCTATTGGCCGGAATAGCTTCCTTGCCATCGGGGCCGATCTTGGCCTCCGCGCCATAGCCTTTGTTCGAAGGGATGAAGAGCTTGTACTTGCCGCCCTTTTTCATCTTTTGAACGCCTTCGGAAAAGCCCGGAACGGTCACTTCCAGCGGGATCGGACGCTGTTGGCCTTCGTCAAACACTTCGCCATTGTCCAGCATGCCCTTGTAATTCACCAGCACCGTATCGGTCGCCGTCGGGCTGTCGCCATCGCCCGCCTTGATCGCGGTCACACTGACCACTTGTGGCATGGTCGCATAAGCAACGCCGCCAGCGACGGCGATGGACAGGGCCACGCCAATCCACAATTTGGTCAAAGTGCCTTTGCCAACGGGCTGCAAGGGGACGCGGGTGACGGACATGGGCCAAATCCTCGACAATTGGGTGTGAAGTTGGCGTTCCATAAGCTGCAAGGCCGATTTCGCCAAGTGCCTAGTGTGTTTGAAGTGGAATGAAATGTCAGGATGGACAGCATTTTCGTACCCCGACGCAAGTCGGGGCCCAGTTCAGCCCTCTCGACTGGACCCCCACTTTCGTCGGGGCCCCACAAGTTTT
>JBGSTI010000519.1:0-6131 GCA_041736605.1 Sphingomonadaceae bacterium | reverse complement strand
GCGCTGGTGCGGCGCGGGCGGCAGTTGACCGGCCTTGGCGAAACAGCGATCCTCAATTCGGTGGACATTACTGTGTCGGATGGCCGGTCCAACCTGATGCAGGCCATGGTGCTGGCCGATGCCCGCCAATCGGGCAGCAGCGCCAGCCTGGCCGAAATCCGACGCGATCTGGCGCGGGCACAGGGCAGGGCCAGCGGGCTGGTATCGCAGGCATCGGAACTGGCGGACCTTACCCGCGATCATCGGATTGCCGAGGCGGTGTTTTCATCCGCCCTCGCGCGGCTGGACACCAACAAGGCTGATCCGTTCGCATCCTATCCGCTGGTTCAGACGCTGGAAGAACCGTCGATTCCGCGTGCGCCGTCCAGCCCGTCCACTGTTATTGCGCTTGCGGGCGCGGTGGCGGGTTCCATCCTCCTGATTATCGGATTTGCGCTGCTATGGCTCCGTCAACCCATCATCCGCAAACTCTTCCCGAACGCCTGATCGTCTGGGCGATTGTCAGCAGCTGGTGGCTGTGGCTGATCGGCGGGCTGTATATTGTCGGGCCAGTGCTGGGCTGGACGCTTGCCATGATCCTGGCGCGCGATCTGTATCTGGCGCCGTCGCTGCCAGCCGCGGCGCGGCCGCAGGCACCGGGTGTTGCCATATGGGTGTGGCTGATCGGCATGGCAGCGATGCTGTTGATCCTGTGGGCGGGCCATGCCAATTTCAGCCTGGGCACCGGGGCGACGATCAAATCCTCGGTCGGCTGGGCCAAGGGCTGGGCGTTGCTCGCACTCTATCCCTTGGCGGGCGCGGCTTTGGCGATCCGGCCAGAGGTGATATATCGTGCGATTTGCCATCTGGGCAAACAGACTTTGATCCTGCTGCCCATCTTTATCATTGCGCCTTATGCCGGTTTGCCGGGGGAGCTGTGGGTTTCGCCGCTTAAGGTCGTAGGCGGGTCGGGCGATGAGTATTTCGCCGCTGTCCTCTACACAATCGAACCCGGTGTCGGCACGCCGCGTTGGCAGTTTTTTGCGCCTTGGTGCCCGGCGGAGGGGATGATCGGCGTTATTCATTTCCTGTGCGCGCTGGAGGAAAAGGACTGGAAGTGGAAGGCCTATGGCTTGGTTGCCAGCCTGGTGCTGATCCTGATGTCGCAATCGCGGCTGGCCCTGGTGGCGCTGGCGATTATCTGGCCGTTTTGCTGGGGCGTATCGAAACTGGGCCGCGCCTGGTCTTGGTTTGCGGCCATTCCGGTAGCGTTGGTGGTTGGTTGGTTTGGCCCGGCTTTGGCCGCCATGGCGGAAAAGGCGCAATCGGATTTTGCTGGCGCGCGGGCAGATTCCAGCCGGGTGCGTGCCGCCTTGGGCCGGATCGCCACCGAACGCTGGCAGAACGAGGCCTATTGGTTTGGCCATGGCGTGGTCGAAAAAGGGCCGCATCTGGTGGAATATATGCCGATTGGCAGCCATCACAGCTGGTATGGACTGTTGTTCGTCAAGGGGATTACCGGATTGCTGGCGCTGGCCATTCCCATGGCGGTGACGTTTATCGGCTGCATTCACGCCGCGCTGAAACATACCAATGGCCGGGTTGGCCTGTCGATGGTGGTCACCTATTTCCTGTATAGCTTTGGCGAAAATCTTGAGGTGCTGACCTATTTGTGTTGGCCCGCCCTTGTGCTGATGGGCATTGCGCTGCGGCGAGAGCCATCGCCGTCCAGCGATGACAGTCCACAAAAAAGGGGCGACCCGAAGGCCGCCCCCAGCTTTGCGGAAGTTCCGTCAACCGCAATTCAGATTTGATACTCTTAGAACTTGGCGCGAACCGTGACGCCGTAGGTACGCGGCTCTTCGATGAACGCAATACGCGAACGCGTGCCTGCACCGCCGCGAAGCGGGGTGTTGGCGGTGATGCCGCGCGTGATTTCGTTCGACAGGTTGTTGCCCCAGATTTCAAAGGTGTAGCGGTCATCCGGGGTGGTAAAGCCCAGGCGAGCGTTCATTTTGAAATAGTCTTCCTGGATATCGAACGGAATCGGCAGGTTGTTGGTATCCAGCGCAATGGTCGACGTGCGACGCTTGGCTGAATAGTTGGTGTTGAAATTGGCCAACAGACCCCATCCGCTATCGTTCAGCGGGCCATCATAAGTGATGCCAAACACGCCTGCGAACTTGGGTGCGTTGGTCAGCGTCGTGCCGCACAGACGGCGGATCGATGCAATGGCCGGGCTGGCTGCAAGACCAGCATCGCAGCTCTTGGGATAGCGTGCATCGGTGTAGGTGGCCGAGAGGTTGATCGTGATATAAGGATCAAACCGCCCGAACAATTCCAGTTCGGCACCCGTTGACTTGGCACTGGCCACGTTGAAGGTGAGGAACTGCACGCCCGTAAATTCCAGAACTTGGAAATCGGTCATGTCCATGTGGAACAATGCAACGTTGGCACGGATGCGACCATCGGCAAATTCGGTCTTGAGGCCCAGTTCATAGGCGTCGACCTTTTCCGATTTAAAGCGCGGATCAGCGCCACCCACGGCCGAGGTGGGATCAAGGTTGAACCCGCCCGATTTGAAACCATGGCTGAACGAGCCATAGACCAAAGTGCCGTTATTATTGTTGTACGCCAGCTGTGCGGTATACGTCAGCTCGTCGTCCTTGAACTTGGCCGTGAACTCACGCGGTGTCGGCAGAATCGAGCTGAGCAGCGTGTTGGTGCCCGGAATGGTCATGCTGGTTGACACGGCAAACGGGAAGCAGGTCAGGCCCAGAGCACCGGCGCGCAGCGGAGCCGGAATGGTGCCGTTGATGATCCCGAGGCCAATGGCCTGACATGCCGGCGAACTGGCTGCACGCTGATCAAAGAAACCATCCTTGGTTTCATCGACATAGCGGGCACCCAATGTTACCGAGATATTATCGGTCACGCTAAACACATTGTGGGTAAATACCGAGAAGCTTTCGGAATCGATACCAAAATCATTGATGGCATAGCTTCCGGCAGCATTCACCGGCACACCACCATTGCCCAGAGCGGTCAAGGCGAACAGCGGATTGACGCCTGCCGCATTGGCAAAGTTATACGCACTGGCTGCGCGCTGGAAATCGCGACCCAAGGTCATCGACTGGGTTTCGCGGATCTTTTCCTTGCCATAGAAACCGCCGATTAGCCAATCGAGCTTGTCGTCAAAGGCCGAACCTTGGAAGCGCAGCTCATGCGTGGTGGTCTTGATTGGGCCACCATTGCTGGGGATCGGAACGCCAGCAGTGCTGGAGTTGGAGCCATTGCCCGACGTGAACAGGTCAAGATCCACGAAATCTGATTCCTGGTCTGATTTGGCGCGGAAATCGCGATAGGCACCGATATAGGTCATCTTGGCAGCGCCCAGATCCCATTGCAGTTCGCCCGAAAAGCCCCACTGGCGCTGGCCGTTGCGGAATTCTTCGCCATTGGAATTGCGGCGCTTGAATGCGCCCGTGCCAGAATCGACGACACCGTCGCTGGTCAGGCCATGAAAGGCCGTAAACGCAATCAATTCGGTTTCGCGAATGATCACGGCATCGCAGCAATTTTCCTTGGCCTTGGAATAATCGGCCAGCAGGCGGATCGAAATATCCGGGCTGGGTTCGATCAGCAACTGGCCACGTACCATGTAGCGGTCACGGTTGAGGCTTTCCGCCCCAGTTGAGCTTTTCAGGAAGCCATCGCGCTTGCGATAGGTACCCGATACACGCAGGCCGACCGTATCAGCTACCAATGGCACCGAAACACCGCCTTGAACGTTGACGAAGTTGAAATTGCCATAGGTGGCATTGGCAAAGCCTTCGACTTCGGACAGGTTCGGACGCTTGGTGGTGACGTTCAACGCACCAGCCGAGGTGTTGCGGCCAAACAGCGTGCCTTGCGGACCACGCAGAATTTCCAGACGCTCAAGGTCAACCAGATCGCCCAGCGCGATGCCGGGGCGAGACTGATACACGCCGTCAATGAACACGCCGACGGCGCTTTCTAGGCCGGTATTGTTACCGGTGGTGCCAACGCCGCGAATACGGATGGACGTGCCCTGCGTTTCCGTCTGCGAAGACTGGATGTTAAAGCTTGGCGAAATCGATGAAAGCGTCTTGATGTCCTGAATGCCGGCACGTTGCAGAACAACCGGGCTGACGGCAGTCACGGCCAGCGGAATATCCTGAACATCGGCTTCACGCAGCGTTGCCGTCACAATGATTGGTTCGTCAGCACTTTGGCGTGCTGTCTGTGCCATGGCAGCCGGTGTCAGCAACGATGTAGCGGAAACAGTGCAGAGCAGCCCGAAAGCGGGCTTAATAAATTTGCGCATCCTCTTCTCCCACATTCTACCCGTTCGTGCTCTTTATCGAGCTATCGAATTCAGGGTGGACGGAAAATCTGTCACACGTCCTGCGCTTTGGCAACGCAATTCCGCGCTGAATCCGCCATTTCAGCCATTCGATGGTGCACAGGCGTTGTTTTGCATTCAGGTGACGCTACGGCATGGCCCAATAGCCAAGGTTGCAAGAAAGTGACACTTTTAATCGTTTGCTTAATTCGGTAGCGAGACATGGATCAACATCGGCAAAAATCATGACACAGGAGAGCAATATGGCTGGGGCATTGGACGGAATCACGATCATCGAAATGGCCGGAATCGGCCCTGGACCCTTTGCCGCCATGATGCTGGCGGATCATGGTGCGCGGGTGATCCGTATCGAGCGGCCAAGCGCCGCAACCCGCGTGGGTGACAATGGCAATCGCGACATTCTGAACCGCAATCGCGAAGTTCTGGCGCTGGATATGAAAGACCCGGCCGCCATCACCAAAATCCGCGCGTTGGTGCGTAGCGCCGATGGCTTGATCGAGGGGTTTCGCCCCGGCGTGATGGAACGGCTGGGCCTTGGCCCCGATATATTGCTGGCCGATAATCCGCGTCTGGTATTTGGGCGGATGACGGGTTGGGGCCAGACCGGGCCTTATGCGCCCAGCGCCGGGCATGATATCAATTACATCGCGCTGGCGGGCGCGTTGCACAGCTATGGCCGCGCCGGGGACAAGCCGACGCCGCCGGTCAATGCCGTGGGCGATTTTGGCGGCGGCGGCATGATGATGGCCTTTGGCATGCTGGCGGGCATTTTGTCGGCGCGCAGCACGGGCAAAGGCCAGGTTGTCGATTGCGCGATGGTGGATGGGGCCGCGATACTGTCGGCCATGACTTACACGTTCCTGGGCAGCGGGATGTGGCGCGATGAGCGCGGGGTCAACATGCTTGATACCGGTGCGCATTTCTATGACACGTATGAAACCGCCGATGGCAAATATGTGTCCATCGGCTCGATTGAGCCGCAATTCTATGCGCAGCTGCTGGCCGCCATGGACCTGACCGACGATGCCCAATTTGCGGGGCAGATGAACCCTGCCAATTGGGGGCCATTAAAGGCGCGCTTGACCGATATGTTCAAAACCCGCACCCGCGACGAATGGTGCGCAATCATGGAACATACCGATATCTGCTTTGCCCCGGTATTGAGCCTGACCGAAGCGCCACAGCATCCGCACAACCAGCAGCGCGGCACGTTTCTGACCATCGATGGCCTGTTGCAGCCCGCACCCGCGCCGCGTTTTTCGGCAACGCCTGCGCCAGTGCCGCAATTGGCGGGAAAGGCTGCTGCCAATGATTGACCCGGCGCGGTGATAATGCGCTGGCGGCCCGATCCGTTTCTGACGCTGTTGATGGCGGCCATCGTGCTGGCCAGCTTTGCGCCGGTGCGCGGCGATGCTGTGGGGATGGCCAATGGCGTATCGACGGCGGCGATTTTCCTGCTGTTTTTCCTGCATGGCACGCGGTTGCTGCGCAGCGATGTGTGGCAGGGGCTGCGCCATTGGCGGTTGCAGGGCGCGATAGCCCTATGGGTGTTTGGCGTGATGGCGCTGGCTGGGCTGGCGCTATCCTGGGTCATGGGGCCATGGATCGGGGCGTCGCTGGCGTTGGGGTTGATCTATTTGGGGGTGCTGCCGTCAACAGTGCAAAGTGCGACCGCCTATACCGGCATGGCGGGTGGCAATGTGGCGGCGGCAGTTGTGGCAGCGGCATGTATCAATCTGGCCGCTGTGGTCGTCAGCCCGGCCTT